>JACPFE010000632.1 GCA_016183145.1 Deltaproteobacteria bacterium
TGATAGACTTTAGCGAGATCTCGATGGCTCACCGCGGTAATGGACAATGTGGCAAGCCTCTGCATCGGCGGCGGTGAGGCGGTGGCGATGATGGTGGAGCGGGTTTGAAGGGGGGAGTCGAGGATGGAAGATTGAGGATGGAGTATTGCGGCCCAGAGAACTAGAGACGTGATGGGAGTGATTGAAATGCGAATGTTCTGGGCAATCCAAAATCCAAAAGCGGCCCCGCAGACGAAAATCTAAAATTAAAACAATGGACTTTGATCTCACTGACGAACAGCGGCTGGTGAAGGAGACGGCGGCGGCCTTCGCCGAAAAAGAGGTAAAGCCGGTCGCCCATCGAATGGACCGTGAAGCGGTTTACCCAAGCGAGTTGGTTCGCCGGCTCGGCGAGATCGGTTTCATGGGAGTGTTTGTGCCGCAGGAGCTTGGCGGCTCCGGCATGGACCTGCTCTCTTATGTGGTCGCGATGGAGGAGATCTCGAAGGCCTGGGCTTCGCTCGCCGTTATCATGAGCGTGAATAACTCCCTGGCTTGCTGGCCGATTCTTCGCTTCGGCGGCGCGGAGCAAAAGAAAAAATACCTGGGCCGGTTAGCCCGCGGCGAGTGGTTGGGTTGCTATGCTCTCACCGAGCCGGGCGCGGGTTCCGACGCCGGCGCCATTCAGACCAGGGCCAAGCGCCTCGGCGATGACTATGTGTTGAATGGCAGCAAAGTCTTCACCACCAGCGCAAGCCGCGCGAATCTCGCCATCGTCTATGCCGTTACCGACCCCGCCAGAGGCAAAAAAGGCATATCGGCTTTCATCGTGGAGACAAACAGTCCGGGGTTTATCGTGGGCAAATTGGAAGACAAGCTCGGCCTGCGATCATCGGATACCACGAGTCTTCTATTCGAGGATTGCCGGGTTCCCCGGGAAAACCTCTTGGGCGAAGAAGGAGACGGCTTGAGGATCGCGTTGGCGACGCTGGACGGAGGCCGGATCGGCATCGCGGCTCAAGCTCTCGGCATCGCTCAGGCCTGTCTTGAAGAATCATTGGCGCATGCCAAGCAGCGCCAGCAGTTCGGCCGCGCGATAGCCGAGTTTCAAGCGATCCAGTGGATGCTCGCCGATATGGCCACGGAGATCGATGCCGCGCGCTTGCTGACCTATCGCGCGGCCTGGCTGGCCGAGCAGGGAAGGACTTTCACAAAAGAATCGGCCATGGCCAAGCTGTTCACCTCGGAGGCGGCCAACCGAATCGCTTACAAGGCGATACAGATTTTCGGCGGCTATGGCTACACGAAGGATTTTCCCGTCGAGCGCCTCTTCCGTGACGTTCGCGTCACCACGCTTTACGAAGGAACCTCTGAGATTCAACGTCTGGTCATCGCGCGCAGGCTGATTCACGGCGAGGAAAATGGCCATGACTTCCACTCCTAAGGGCCCCAGGAATCTCTCCGGCATCGAGATTCGACCCGTCTATGGTCCAGAGGATGTCAAAGGTCTCGATGACCGGCGCGACCTCGGCGTGCCGGGAGAATTTCCCTTCACCCGCGGGATCTATCCGACGATGTATCGCGGCAGGCTGTGGACCATGCGCCAGTTTGCCGGCTTTGGCACGGCCGAGGAGAGCAACCGCCGCTACCACTATCTGCTCAAACAGGGAAACACGGGCCTGTCGGTCGCCTTCGATATGCCGACGCTCATGGGCTACGACTCCGACGATGCCAGATCCAGGGGCGAGGTCGGGCGGTGCGGCGTCGCCATCGACTCTCTGGCGGATATGGAAATTCTTTTTCGCTCCATCCCGCTTGGTCGGGTGAGCGTGTCGATGACCATCAACGGTCCCGCCATCGTCCTTTTCGCGATGTATCTGGCGGTCGCCGAGCGCCAGGGAGTCAAATTTCGAGATCTTCAGGGAACGCTGCAGAACGACATCTTGAAAGAGTATATCGCGCAGAAGGAATGGATCTGCCCGCCGGCTCCGTCGCTCAAGATCGTCAACGACATCATTCGCTTCTGCGTTGAATCGGCGCCGCGTTATCATCCCGTGAGCGTCAGCGGTTACCATATCCGAGAAGCGGGCTCGACGGCGGTTCAGGAGCTGGCCTTCACGCTTTACGATGGCTTGACTTACGTGAAGTCGGCGATCGACTGCGGACTGAAGGTGGACGATTTCGCGCCCCGCCTCTCTTTCTTCTTTAACGCCCACAATGATTTCTTCGAGGAGATCGCCAAGTACCGGGCGGCGCGCCGCCTCTGGGCCCGCGAGATGAAAAGCCGATTCCAACCGGCGAATCCGGTCTCCCTGGCGCTCCGCTTCCATACGCAAACCGCCGGCTGCGCGCTGACGGCGCAGCAGCCTTACAACAACGTCGTGCGGGTGTCACTGCAGGGGCTGGCCGCGGTCCTGGGTGGAACCCAGTCGCTGCACACGAACTCTTTAGACGAAACGCTCGCGCTTCCCACAGAAAAGGCGGTGACGATCGCGCTGCGCACGCAGCAGATCATCGCCCATGAGTCCGGGGTCGCTAACACCATCGATCCGTTGGGAGGCGCCTACTATGTGGAATGGCTGACCGAGAGGATGGAAGCCGAAGCGAAGGCTTACTTCGCGAAGCTCGATGAAATGGGCGGGATGGTTTCGGCCATCGAGCGCGGCTTTCCTCAGGGGGAAATTCATCGCGCCGCGGTCGCCTACCAGAAAGAAGTGGACGCCCGGGAGCGGCTCATCGTCGGCGTGAACGCTTACGCGGAGCCTCAAGAGCATCGCGTGCCGACTCTCAGAATCAAAGGCGAGGTCGAGAAGAAGCAGGTCCAGAAACTCAGGCAGCGAGAGAAGAGCCGCAACGTCAAAAAACTGGCTTCGGCCCTGGGCCAACTCGCCGGAGTGGCCGAGGCGAACGGCGATCTGATGCCCGCGGTCATAGCCGCAGTGAAGGCTGAGGCCACGGTGGGCGAAATCTGTGAGGTGTTCCGCAGGGTGTACGGCCGATATCGGGAAACGGTGAGCCTCTAGGGAATGGGGGAATGGAATACTGGGGGAATGGAGTGCTGGAGTATTGGAGTACTGAGGTAATGGGGTAAGAATACTCGGTCCGAAACCCATCACTCCAGGACTTCAATACACCCTCGTTCCTAGTTCCAAGTGACACATGAGGGTTCGAACGAATAGGCCACGGGAGAAGGTTAAGAAGCTGCGCGTCCTCATCGCCAAGGTCGGTCTCGACGGGCACGACCGCGGGGTCAAGATCGTTGCCCAGGCGCTGCGCGATGCCGGCGTGGAGGTGATCTATCTCGGCATTCACAACACGCCGGAAGAGATCGCCGCCTCTGCGCTTCAAGAGGACGTGGACGCTATCGGTCTTTCCGTTCACTCCGCTGCCCACATGACGCTGTTCGGCGAGGTGCTGACGCTCCTCAAGAAAAAACAGGCGGGGGATATCATTGTCTTTGGCGGCGGCATCATTCCAGAGGAGGACGTCCGCAGCCTCAAAAAAATGGGAGTCAAAGAGATCTTCACGCCGGGCGCCCCGCTTGAAGAGATCGTGAAGTTTGTGCGGTCGGTTAAAATCACGAGGCGAGAGGCGCAAGGCAACAGGCAATAGCGCGTGAATCCTCATCCTCACCTTCTCCCTCAGGGAGAGGGAAGGGATGAGGGGAAGATGAAAGCAATACAAGTGTGGTGTCTCAGAAGTTCGTTACATATCTTCAACGTCATTCCGGCCAACCCCGGCGAAGGCCGGGGGCGAGCCGGAATCCAGGACTTCGAAGGACCGCTGGATTCCCGCTTGCGCGGGAATGACGATCGTGGAGCGCCGATGTTTTTATATAAATTCTGGCACGGGACACTGGCAGGAGACTAAGATTACGTGGATTTTGAGCTAACCGAGGAGCAGGAGCTTCTCCGCCAAACCGTGCGAAATTTTGCCGAGACCGAGATCGCGCCCGGCGCCTCGGCGCGGGATGAAGCGGCGCGCTTCCCGAGCGAGTTGATTCCCAAGATGGCCGAGCTGGGCCTGTTAGGGATGAACATCCCTCAGGCGTATGGCGGCGCGGGACTCGATGCCGTGAGCGCGGCGATCATCATCGAAGAGCTTGCCCGGGTTGACGGTGCCGTGGCTTTGATCGTCGCCTCTCATAATTCCCTGTGCGCGGCTCATATCCTCAACTTCGGGAATGAAGAACAAAAGAGAAAGTATTTGCCCTCGCTGGCCGGCGGGAAAATGTTGGGCGCCTGGGCGCTGACCGAGCCCGGCTCCGGCTCCGATGCCGCGGCTCTTAAGACCCGCGCGACGCTTGACGGCGACCACTGGCTGCTCAACGGAGAAAAGCAGTTCACCACCCAGGGCTCCACGGCGGGAGTCTATGTGATCATGGCATCGACCGATCGGTCTCAAGGCAAGAGCGGCATCTCGGCGTTTATTGTGGAGCGGGGAAGCGTGGGGCTGCGCGTCGGAAGGGTCGAGAACAAGCTGGGCGTGCGCGCTTCGGATACCGCCGCCTTGCACCTCGAAAACCTGCGCGTCGCCAAACAAAACCTTCTCGGTGAGCGAGGCGGCGCCTTCAAAGATGTGTTGAGGATTCTTTACGGGGGGCGCGTCGGTGTCGGGGCGATGGCGGTAGGGATCGCTCGGGGAGCGCTCGAAGAGGCGCTCAAATATGCCAAGGGGAGGACACAATTCGGCAAGCCGATTGCGGAGCTTGAGGCGATCCAGTGGATGTTGGCCGACATGGCGACGGAGATCGATGCCGCCCGCCTGTTGGTCCATCGCGCCGCGCGCTTGAAAGACAACGGAAAGTCATTCGTGAAGGCGGCCTCCCAGGCCAAGCTTTACGCCGCGGAAACGGCCATGCGGGCCACAGCCAAGGCGATTCAGATCCACGGAGGCTATGGGTACATCAAAGACTATCCCGTGGAGCGCTATTTCCGCGATGCCAAGCTCTGTGAAATTGGCGAGGGAACTTCAGAGATCCAGCGGATGGTGATTGCGAAGGAGCTGCTGAGAACGATCGAGGATAGATGATCGAAGATAGAGGATAGCAAAGCGCAAAGAACTGAGAAGAATCGGATGGTTCACCGCCGAGGCGCTGAGGACGCAGAGGAAAGAGTTTTTGATTAAAAAAACCTTCCGATCTCTGCGAACTTTGTGCCTCTGTGGTGGATACGGATTCAAATCTCCATGGCAGCTAATCCCATAAAGCAAATTCTTAACGGTGACGTGCGCGCGGTGGCGTCGCTGATGAGTCTCATTGAAGACGGCGACCTGAAGGCGAGGGCTGCGCTAAGAGCGATTTATCCGCACACCGGCAGGGCTCATGTGATTGGCGTCACCGGAGCCGCCGGCACAGGAAAAAGCAGCCTCATCGATCGCATGACTGCTGAGTATCGGCGGCTAAAGAAGAGCGTTGGAATCCTGGCGGTGGATCCCAGCAGTCTTTTCTCAACCGGCGCTCTGCTGGGAGACCGGATTCGCATGCGCGACCACTTTCTCGACGATGGAGTTTTTATCCGGAGTTTCGCCAGCCGCGGCAGCAGAGGGGGGCTGGCGGGCGCCGTTCGCGACGCGATTCACGTCCTCGATGCCATGGGTAAAGAGCTAATCTTCGTCGAGACCATCGGGGTCGGACAGGACCAGTTGGAAATCGCCGCGTGGGCTGATCTCGTCGTGGTGGTGTTGATGCCGGAGATGGGAGACGAAGTTCAGGGCATGAAGGCCGGGCTTGCGGAGATCGCCGACCTGCTCGTCGTCAATAAAACCGATCTCGCGGGAGCAGACAAGACGATGGGTGAGCTCCAAACCCTCTTTGGCGATTCTGACATTCTCATCATGCCCGCTTCCGCGCTTAACGATGAAGGGACCCAGTTGCTGGTGCGAAGCATCGAGGAGCGCCGGACCAGGAGTCTCGGCAACGGCAGTTATCAAAGAAAGCGGCTCGATCTATGCCGGCAGGAGTTGCTATCTTTGTTGCAAGAGAGAGTCGTCGCCGAGCTGGCAAAAAGAATCGGCGAGGGCGCGCTCGAAAGACAGCTCAAACGCGTCGTCGGCCGGCAAATCGATCCCTATAGCGCCGTGGAAGAGTTAGCGAAGAAATTGAGCCTGGTGAGGCGAGGGTAATGGAACGGTTCGAGTTTGGCGGAGAGATCGTCTGGCGGCCAACTCCGGAGTACGCGAAGGGCTGCCGGCTGGGGCGTTTCATCCAGCGGCATGGCATTGCGAATCTTGAGGAGTTGACGCGGCGCTCTACGGTGGAGCTCGAATGGTTCTGGAATGCCGTCATGGACGATCTCCGCATCGAGTTCTATGCGCGGTCACGAAGGGTATTGAAGGCCGATCTTAACTTAAGGAGGGAACCGTATGGCGAAGATTTTGGCAAACGTACTTAAAGCCGTCGGCAACACTCCTGTAATCCGACTCAACCATGTCACGGCGGGGATGGCTGTGACGATCTGCGCAAAGGTTGAGGCCTGTAACCCCGGACATAGCGTCAAGGACAGGATCGCGCTTGCGTTAGTCGAGGACGCGGAGAGGCGTGGGTTGCTCAAGCCCGGGGGCACGATCATCGAGCCCACCTCCGGGAACATGGGAGTGGCGCTCGCGATCGTCGCGGCGGTGAAGGGTTACAAATGCATCTTCACGATCCCCGACAAGATGAGCATCGAAAAGATTCGCCGCCTGCGCGCCTTTGGCGCCGAGGTGGTGGTCACGCCGACAGCGGTGCCGCCCGAATCCCCGCAGTCCTATTACTCCGTGGCGAAGCGGCTCGCGGAGGAAATTCCCGGGGCCTATATGCCGATGCAATATGACAACCCCGCCAACATGGAGGCCCACTACGCCTCCACCGGCCCGGAGATCTGGGAGCAGACCGATGGAAAGATCACCCACTTCGTCGCGGGCATGGGAACCGGAGGAACCATCTCGGGAACCGCAAAATACTTAAAGGAGAAAAACCCCAATTGCGCTGTCATTGGAGTGGATGCGGAAGGATCGATCCTCGCCAAGGTCTTCAACGGCGAGCCGTGGTCTTGGAATGACTCCCACCCCTATAAGGTCGAGGGCATCGGCGAGGACTTTGTTCCCAAGAACCTGCTGTTTCAGTACGTCGATAGCGTTGTCAGCGTGTCCGACCGCGATTCGTTCTTGATGGGCCGGCGGCTCACGCGGGAAGAGGGTCTGTTCTGCGGCGGATCTTCCGGCACGGCGGTGGAGGGCGCGCTCCGTTACGCGCGCGAAAACCAGTTGGGGAAAGACGACCTTAT
Organism: Deltaproteobacteria bacterium; assembly: GCA_016183145.1. Classification (GTDB taxonomy): domain Bacteria; phylum Desulfobacterota; class Binatia; order UBA9968; family UBA9968; genus JACPFE01. Next base: position 7,245 of record JACPFE010000632.1, read on the forward strand.
CGTCGTGCTGCTCCCCGATGCGGGCGAGATTTATCTCTCGAAGATGTATTCCGATGAGTGGATGAGACAGAACCAGTTCCTCGGCAGAAGCGTGCAGGTGGGGAAAATTCTCGAATCGAAGAGGCGGAGGTTGCGCGAGCTTAAATCGGTAGAAGTCACCTCGACGGTGCGCGACGCCATCGAGACGATGAACCGGTCGGGTGTCTCCCAGCTCCCCGTGTTCGATAGGGGGAATCTCGTCGGATCGCTCACCGAGAGCGCGCTTTTCCAGAGGACGATGGAGACACCTGACGTGATGGAGCTTAGCGTGGGCGCCCTGCTCGAGCCGCCATTCCCCACAGTCGGGCCGGAGGAGGATGTCTACGAGATTGTAAAATTACTAAAGACCTCACCGGCCGTTTTGGTCCGCGACGAAGGAGCCTACCAGGGAATTGTCACACGCTTCGATGTGGTGGAGCACCTGGGCGGGCAACCGTGATGGCACGAAAAAATTTTGCGCGCCATCGATTGCAGTTTGCCACGCGCGCCATTCACGTGGGCCAACAGCCCGAGCCCGCCACCGGCGCCATCGCCGTTCCGATCTATCAGACGAGCACCTTCGCGCAGAGCGCGCCGGGCGTGCATAAAGGGTATGATTACTCCCGAACGGACAACCCCACGCGCACGGCGCTGCAAGAAGCGCTCGCCAGCCTCGAGTCGGCGAAATACTCACTCGCCTTCTCCTCGGGCATGGGCGCGGCCACCACCGCGATGTTTCTTTTCAAGCCGGGGGACCATGTCATCTCTTCGCGCGACGTTTACGGCGGCACCTACCGGCTCTTTAAGCGCGTGCTCGATCAGTTCGGTCTCAGTTTCTCCTTCGTTGAAACCTCTAACCTAAGCGACATTCGACGGGCGGTAACCAAGCGGACCCGCCTGATATGGATCGAGTCGCCGACAAACCCGCTGCTCAGGATCACGGATATCAGAGGGGCGGCAAGCATAGCCCGCCAACATGGCGCATTGTGTCTGGTCGACAACACCTTTGCTTCGCCTTTTTTCCAACGGCCGATAGCCCTGGGCGCCGATCTCGTTCTACATTCGACGACCAAGTATATCGGCGGGCATGCGGACATCGTCGGCGGAGCGATCTGTCTGAACGAACGCGGCCTCTACGAACGGCTGAAGTTTTTGCAAAACGCCGCCGGAGCGACGCCTTCGCCGTTCGATTGTTTCCTCACCCTGCGCGGGATAAAGACCCTCGCTCTGCGCATGCGCGAACATGAGAAGAACGCGACCCGGATAGCGGCCTTCTTGAAGGATCACCCGCGCGTGCGCCGGGTCTATTACCCAGGGCTATCGGACCATCCCGGCCATGAGATTGCCGCGTCCCAAATGGATGGATTTAGCGGCATGGTCTCCTTCGAGGTCAAGGGAGGCCTGACCGAGGCGCGACGGGTTTTGCGTCGGTTGGGCATTTTCAAGATTGCCGAGAGCCTCGGCGGAGTGGAGTCCTTGGTGGAGCTGCCCGCAGTGATGACCCATGCGTCGATTCCCAAGGCAGAGCGTCGGAAGGCTGGGCTTGACGACGGACTCATCCGCCTGTCCGTGGGCGTCGAAGATGCTGATGACTTGCTTAATGATCTAGAGCGGGCTTTGGGCAAAGGGAGTTAAATCTATGATCGCTGCCATTTTCAACCATGATGAAGCACGAAAAATCGCCGAAGATTGGATCGGCGCCTGGAACAATCGCGAATTGGATCGAATTATTTCCCACTACGCCGACGATGTCGAATTCTCCTCTCCCACGGTCATGACGCGATGGGTTGAACCCTCCGGAGTTCTACTGGGAAAAGCGAAGCTTCGAGAACACTTCCGGCGCGGGCTCGAACTTTTTGGCGCAAACGCGCGGTTTCAACTTTTGGACGTTCTCACCGGCGTGAGTGGATACACGCTCTATTACCGGCGCGAAGACGGGGCCACTGTCGCGGAAACGGTGCTTGTGGACGGCGATGGAAAGGCGCAACGAGTCAACGTCCACTACGCGCGAATCAAGTAGGAGGAGTGAAAACGACACGTGCATGAAAAGTAGTCTGGCTAGCCAGTCTCCAACTCATTAATTGCGCGATTTAGCCCATGACGCACCGTCACCCGAACGATCCTATTGAAAGCCAAGCGACGGTTGCGCCGGGCTCGTCATAAAGCACAAAAGCGTCGAGACGAGACCGCGCGGCACCGCATCAGGTAAAACCGCGGCAAAGCAATTCGAATTTCAAAACTCGGATTTGATTCTTTGCGCTCTTGGCCGCTTGGCGCGATCAACTTTGTTGAATAAGTTCTGTTGCGCACTTTAAGCGTAAGAATCTAAGACGTTGACAAGTGCAGAAACGAAACCGGCACCTGGCACCTCGCGGGTTGCGATCTCGGTAAGTGCGGCTAGGGTCCCCACAAGATCGCCTCCTTTCCGCCGCCGATCTTAGCAGCCCGCGACCTCAAGTAGCGACCGAGGCAAAAACCTAGATTGGCAATCAAATCGGGATCGCTGTTTGTAATGAAAAGACGATCTTCTATACCGAAGGTCTCCCGCCTGAGTCGATTGAGAGGATGGCCTTCCCGCCACGAAGAACCAAATCTCCTTCGAAGCTCCTTCTCAAACATGATAGCGATCTTATCCTTCATGCGGAGTTGGGTATCCTCGAGATAAACGGCGAGATCCGGCGCGAGGACTTCCAGCCGGTCAAAGAAGGCCTGGATGTCGCGCTGCTCAATGTGTTTTGGCGGGGAGGACTTGGTTTCGACATATACGAGACTCCCTTCCATAAGCGCCACAACGTCAAAGTCCCCGCCGCCGCGATTCTCTTTAACCCGAAAGCCCCATAGGGAAGGAAGGTAGAATTCCTTTTCCAAGATCTGGCAGACGAACCATTCTAGAGTTTCCCCAAAGGAGCTGATGCGCGGGTCTTTTAGCATGAAGCGGCTTTGGCGCATGGGGACGACGACGCCCACGCGCACGAGGAAACGAAGATAATCTTCAGCGCTTCTCTCAGAGCAGTAGCGCAAAAGATCTGCGAGGGAAAAGGAGTCCTTGTTTTTAATGACGTCCCAGAGAAAAAGTCGAAAGGAATACTTTTTCAGATGACTATAAAAGTCCTCGCGGAATCTTTTTGCA
>JACPFE010000085.1 GCA_016183145.1 Deltaproteobacteria bacterium
CCGGCGACCATCGCGTCCTGATTTTCCACGGCGTAATTGTCGCCGCAGACGAGCGTCGTGACGACCTTGGCGTCGCCGCCAAAGAGCTGTTCGAAGAGCTTACCCGGTCCCACGGCGCCCTCACGCGATCCAAGCGGCGCGCCCGCCTGCTCCTCACCGCCGAGCCCGCCGAAAAACTGATTCAGATAATGAACAATGCGCATGCCTCAATCTCCTTTAGGCGTAGGGGCAACCCCCTGTGGTTGCCCGATTGGGCAGGCACGGGGGCCTGCCCCTACAATTGCCTTTTGCCTACTTAGTAAACCATCGCCCTCAGCCGCGACGCGCCTTGCTGATTGGCCACGCCGACCGCGTTCAATGATTCGAGTTCGAACGGCCCGGCGAGCACTTCCGCCAACCCGCTGTTGGCGGCGATCACGCGATCGACGCGGGGCACTTTCCACGAGGTGCTGTTGCCGCCGATGCAGACGATGGCGTTGACCTCGGGAAAGTTGAACAGCAGCGCCGACTCCACGCGCCGGTCGCGCGCGAGATCGGTGACCTGCACCGCGGTCTTGACGCCCGCCCCTTCGAGCAGGCGGGCCGTTTCCGACAGATCGGTATGCGGCACGCCCCCGCCGAATTTGGTCAGGATCGCCGCGTCCGCCTTGAGCGCCCACTTGACCAGGTTGGCCGCAAAGCGGCAGTTCCGTTCACGGTCGAAATTATTCGCCGAGGCGATGGTCGCCACGGTGCCGGCGAAATTCAACTCCTTGGTTTGATGCTGCCGGTAAAGCTCCATGATCACGGGATGATTCTGATAGAAATACGTCTCGGCGCCGCCGAGAGAGCAGTGATAGGAGGGCGCCACGGCGCCGTCGAGCCATTCGTTGGGATGGAGGACCACCGGCAGCATGCCGTCGGTGTCGGTGCCGTAAAGTATCGGCTCATCCAACTGTGGCTTCCGTTGGCGCGAAAAGATCTGCCCGACGTAGGCGACCCGCGGTAGACCGGCGCGCGTTTCATCAGACGACGTGGAGATGTCTAAAGCTTCCGTCCGCGCGGGCGTGGCATCGAGCGCCGCGCGCGCCAGATACACGGCCATCTTCAGTTGCGCCGCTCGATAGGCCCGTTGCCGGGAGTGCTCCGGTAGTGCCGCTGGCGTATGTGGAATAACGATCAGATGATTCAAAGACGCGTACGGAGAACTCTCGGCCGGGGCGCCGCCCATCTCCAAGACGTAACCGACTGCGCCGCGCGAATCGCCCGCCGATGTTTCTCTCAACAATGTCACCGCCGCGCCCTGGAGGACATGGGTCGTGCCCGCGCCCGCCGTCTCCGGCGCGCCGAGAATGCCAGGCCAGTCGGGACTGCCGCCCGGCGCCTTGGCGCGCGGCTCGACGATATCGAAGACCGGCCCGGCGCGGCAGCTCTCGCCGGGGCGCACGATCTCGAAGTCAACGCCCTCGAAAGACGAATCTTCCAGCACGAGGCGGCGCAGCTCCTCCTTGCTCACGCACAGCGTTGCGCCGTTCAGGTGCGTCTTCGAGTCAAAGCGAATTTCGCTGATTGGGTGAATAGCTAGTGTCAAGTGCATGATCAAGCTAACTCTAGTGCCGCACCACCGACCTTGTCAACACAGCCGAATCATTGCTTGACAACCGGCAGGCGCCCGCATTACGCTCGCAGCTCAACGGGTGAGAAATCCGACTCAACTCAAGAGGGAGGCGTTTCATGTCACGAGCCGAAACACTCGAAGCTTCGTTGTCGTCCATCGAAGCGATGCTCAACTATCTCGTCGATACCGGAGAGAAACCGGAGAGCTACGGGGGCGTAAGCCAGACCGTGGCGGACCAGATGCGCAAGGGCAAATACGAAGAGCATAAGATGACGGTCACCAACGGCCGTCCCCTCATCGGCCAATTCTCCTTCGAGCGCGAGGGGTTCATCTTCGTCAATCACGAGACCAGGGTGAAGAATTTCTACGACGAAGCGGAGGTGCGCTCGGTTTACTACAAGGAAACCGAAGAGCTCATCAAACAAACATCCGGTGCGAAGCGAGTGTTAGTTTTCGATCACACGTTGCGCTCGGCCGATCCGGCGATGCGCGAGGAAAAACAGATCAGTGGCCCGGTGCGCAACGCGCACAACGATTACACCGAATGGTCCGGGCCGCAGCGCGTGCGCGACCTCCTGCCCGACGAAGCCGAAGAGCTGCTCAAGCGCCGCTTCGCCGTCGTGCAGACCTGGCGGCCGATCAACAAGCCAGTGCAGCGTGAGCACCTGGCGATCGCCGACGCGCGTAGCATCGGCACAAAGGAGTTGATCCCCAGCGCGCGCGTCTATCCGGACCGCCGTGGCGAAGTCTACCACTCTACCTTTAACGCCGAGCATCGCTGGTATTTTTTTCCGAATATGCAGCGCAACGAAGCGATCGTTTTCAAAACCTTCGACTCGGCGCGAGACGGCCGCGCGCGCTGGACGGCGCACTGCGCCTTCGACGATCCGACGAGTCCGCCGGACGCGCCGCCGCGCGAGAGCATCGAAATGCGCACGTTGGCGTTTTTTTGATGGGGAGAACTAAACAACCCTCGCCTCGAAGGCGAGGGGTTTCAATTCTCGTCGGCTCGAAGCCGACAAGAAACATTCCCTCTCCACCACGTCTTCGTGGGGGAGTCCACCACGTCTTCGTGGGGGAGAGGGTTAGGGTGAGGGGGCAACGCATGCGAACCCTCACCTCTGCCCTCTCCCGCAAAGCGGGCGAGGGCCTGTCCTGAGCGAAGTCGAAGGAGTGATCTCGCTTGTCTCCCTTGGAGACATCGCGCAACATACTTCGCCTGAAGCATGTCCTGAGCAGCGTCGAAGGGGCAAGGGATTTTAACCATCCCCGAGAGAGACATTACCGGTATGCGTTGCGCGCTGAATGTGGGGCGGATTTTCGTCTTCCTGTTCGCTGGCCATGCATAACTTTGCGCGAAGCTTTTTCGACGGAATTGCGCTTCGAGTAAGAACGGCGATCCCGTGGGTCCTGCTTATTACGACCCCGCCGTTTCCGCGGGTTCTTTGGATAAGTCATGCATTCGATCTTGGCCGGCATGGTCGTCTCCGCCCTCTCTTCCCAATTGATCCTACACTCTTTAGACGAAAAAACCGCCGGAGTCGAACGCCGACAACTCTCGATTACGCTATCGCTGCAATTTCAGCCAGATAGCGCCTAAACTTGAGATCGATACCTAAATTTCACCCTGGAGCGGTGTAAAGGGCCCGCCGGACTGAAGTAGCGTCGAGGAAGCAACAAAGGCCGGTGACATCGATCATTCGGCGAGCGCATCCGACATGGAAAGAATGGCTGCCGGAAGACTCACCTTGGCGGGATTTAAGAGCATGCTGCGCGGGTAAGCACCATACAAAGTGATTTAAAATTTTCGCTTGACTTGTTACTACGGAATCGGAAAAACGATGACTCGCGCAAAGACGCCAAAGTAAGAAGCCGAGGTCTGTCATCCCAAGCAAATGCGAGGGATCTAAGAAAGATTTCTCCCTTCGGTCGAAATGACTTTGCGCCTTGGCGTCTTGGCGCGATAGATTCGGTTGAAGCGGTACTTATTACAAGCCGAAGGTTTCGCGGAACTCCTTAACGACCTCACGGTACTGTGCTCCGGTCTCGGACGGCGCGGTCGTGAGTTTCAGTTTTGATTGCTCCATCCGCGGCGAAAACGGCTCTACGTCAGGCCGCGCGGGAATCCGCCTCAGCGCGCGCAGGCGCTGTTGGGCCGGTTTGGACAGAAGAAAATCGATGAACAACCGCGCCGTGTTCGGATGCGGCGGTTTGACGCTCAAGCCCGCGGAGTTCAACGTCACCACCAGCGGATTGACGGTGTTCACCCATTCGATGGGCGCGCCGCGCTGCTTCATCTCCTCGGTGCGGTGGGCGTAGATGACCGACACCGGAAACTCCCCCGCGGACATCAGTTGCGCGATCAGGGTGTGGCCTTTGCGCCACTCGATATTCTGCTTCGCCAGCGCGCGCATGTACTTCTGCGCCCGCTCTCTGCCCCAAGCTTTGTGCAGCGTGCCGAACCAGGAATACTGCTCCTGGTCGATGGAAATCTTGCCGCGCCATTTGGGGTCTAAGAGATCTTCCCATTGCTTCGGCGCATCTTTCTCGGCAACGAGCTTGGTGTTGTACCCGATGGTCGCGTAGTTGGTGTAAACCGCCGTCCAGTATCCGTTGGGGTCCTTGAATTCGGGAATGTAGCTCCTGGCTTCGGGCGATTTGTAAGGCGCGAGCATCTTGGCGTCCTGCAGCGCGTCGACTTCGCTGACCGTCACCACGTCGAAGTCCCACCGGCCCGCTCGGGTTTCGGTAAAAATTCGGTTCAGCGTCTTCTCGCCGCTGGCGC
>JACPFE010000627.1 GCA_016183145.1 Deltaproteobacteria bacterium
GGCGGTGAGAACGAAGGTGAGATCCGGCCGGTCGACGTACGAATAGCTCGCATAGCTGCCGCCGACGTTCATTTTTAAAACATCCCGCGCGTAGTCCCGCACGGCCAGGACAAGCTTCAATTTTTCCTGGGTATCCTGATTGACGTCCGCCTTGTCAAGAAACTGCGTGATCAGTTCGCGCCGCCAGAGGATCTTTCCCTCTTCATAGGCCGCGCGCAGCACGTAAAAAGGCGAGCAGGCGGAGAGAATAATCGACAGAAGCAAGCACAGAACGATTAGAACACTGAGAGTCAGAAATTTACGGGGCGCGAGCACAGCAAGGAATTATACCACGCCACCGCTAAAGGAAAATCTCCCTGATCCGATCCCCTTCCAGCAGCGCCGCGGAGGAGCCCTCGTAAACCACCCGTCCCATTTTTAGCAGATAAGTGCGCTGGGTAATCTTCAGCACCTCCCTGACCTTTTGTTCGACGATGACCACTGCCGTCCCAAAGGCCTGGTTGAGTTCGGTGATCTTTTGGAACGCCTCGTTGACTAAGGGGGGCGATAGCCCAAGGGATGGCTCGTCCAGCAGCAGGAGCTTAGGCGAGAGTACTAAAATGTTGGCCAAGGCGAGCATCTGCTTTTCCCCGCCGCTCAGAGAGCTGGCGAGCTGCTTCTCTCTCTGTTTCAATACGGGGAAAACCGAGTAGATTTCCGCAATCTTCGTATCTACTTCGGCTCGTCCGTCCAATTGCGGGTCGCCGCAAAAAATAGCCCAACGCGTAAGCCTACCAAACGACCTTTTAGGAGCCGTTCTGTGCCGGAATGGCATTTAGACCGAATGTCCGGAAGTCGCTGTCATGGGCGAAGGCCTCCTGAATCCCTGCATCCTGACAGATTGCGAAGCTGGTGCAGTCCGTAAACGAAAACTCCTGATCGTTGTAGCGCTCGAAGATCCGACGCGCTTGATCAAAGTAGGTCTGATTGACCCATACGAAGGTTATGCGGCCCCGACCAACGAGTCGAGTGACGCTATTCAAGACTTGCAACGCTGTGGCATGAGAAATGTCATAGCGTAACCGTGTAATCAATTCGTCAAGGATGTAGTCGGAGATCACCGGCTCATATGTCCGCTCCTGGAAGAGGTCCTTCCAAAAGTCGCTGCATTCAGAATGATGTTCATCGCTTCGGTCAAAGACCGAGAGTAAACTGCTCGTATCCAGGAACAGTTTCATTGCCTTCGCCCATAAATCTCGTCGTGGCGCTCGGCAAAATGGCGGTCGCCGGAAGCAAACATGCCGACAAGGCCGAGCCACAATTCCTCATCGGTGGGTTTCCGAACGACTGCTTCCACCGGAGTTGCTGAAACGGAGGAGGTGTCACCGAACCCGAACAGGTCGGCAAGTCTTTTATTATAATCCTGTTGCGAAGAGGAGCTGCCTACCAATGTCTGGCCAACCGGCACGTATTCCGCGACACGAGGAGACGTGACGGGCCGGTCGTAATACGCGAGGCGCCAATAGCCGTTGGATTCCAACTGAGCACCCGGCGGCATGACAGCTATGCCTTCCTTCTTTCAGCACGAACTGGTTTGAACCCAGCCAGGGCTTCTTTCGTTACCGATGCATGAAACACGTTTTCTATCGCATCATGCGCCGTGTCCACCCATTCCATTAGTTTTTCATTTTCGACCTGATCGGGCTTGACGAGAACATAATCCATATCCAGCACAACCGCGGCTCCACCTTGCGGGCCGGGCACCTTGGTTGTGATAAGAATCAGCCGATCCCTGCCGCCCTGGTACGGAAACTCCAGTCGCAAAAGGTACGGGTCAGGCTTTCCAGGGAGGGACGAGGGAATTTTAAATCCGATTTGAATAGGCGCCGTCCCATTCTTCTGGTCCGCAACCGCAATGTGGTTAATATATCGCAACGCCAGCCTGGTGAGCTTCTTGGGGAGCGCAATCTCCCGATAATCCACAAGGCGCCTCTCAATCTCTGCCCGAAAAGTCTGATAATTGGAATAAGGGCGAAGCTGATTGACCGCTAGCATCCCGAGGCCGACCTGAACGAGACGCTTGGCCGAAGGATTGCGAAAGACCGTCAGTTGCTCGGTCGCCATCGTTAGCTGCTGCCCCCCTGCCTGTACTCCCAATCCCTGCCTTACCTCGATTTCCGGGTATTCCTCTTTGACCCGCTCATAATACCTGCCTGAGACGAGAACAGGCTGCACGCCGATCTCTGCAAATCGAAACTCACATACCGCCTCAACGAGCGGCGGATTTTCGAATTGGACCCGTTCGGGTTTTGTCGCGCCCATAATCTACGCCCTTAATTACACTTGGCCGTAGCAACCGTCAAGGCAATAAAAACGGCGACGCCGGGTGGAAACCCTTTGTCGTAGTGCCCCTACCCGAGAATCTTCGGCGCATGGTCGTGCGGTGGGAGCTTTACCGTTTCCCGCTCATACTGCAACTGGTAGAGGCGGTGATAGATGCCCTGTCTCTCCATCAGCTCGGCATGGGAACCGATCTCGCGCACCTCGCCGTGGTGCAAAACAATAATGCGATCGGCGTTGCGGATGGTCGAGAGGCGGTGAGCGATCAAGAGACAGGTGCGGTCGCGCATGATTTTTTCCAGAGCGTCCTGAATCAGCGCCTCGGTTTCCGTGTCGACGCTGGAGGTCGCCTCGTCCATCACGAGGATTTCCGGCTCAAACACCAGCACCCGGGCGAGCGAGAGCAGCTGGCGCTGGCCGCCGGAGAAATTACTGCCGCGCTCGCGCACCGGGGATTGAAACCCGTCGGGGAGCCGGCGGATGAACTCTTCGGCGTTGGTGACCCGCGCCGCTCTTTCGATCCGGTCCATCGGTATCGAGCTATCGCCGAGCTCCAAATTCGTTCGGATATCGCCGCTGAACAGGAAGACGTCCTGGAGCACGACACCGATGTGGCGCCGCAGGACCTGGAGATCCCATTCGCGTACGTCGACGCCGCCCACCTGGATGGCGCCCTTCTGCACGTCGTAGAAACGGTTGAGTAATTTGATCGTCGTCGTCTTGCCCGAGCCGGTGGCCCCGACCAGCGCGACTTTCTCGCCGGGCTCGATGCGGAACGACACGCCCTTGAGCACCGGATCGTCCGGCCGGTAATGAAACCAGACCTTGTCGAACACCACTTCGCCGCGAAACGGTTTGGGCACCACGGCGTTTTTAGGACTCTCGATCGACACCGGAGTATCGAGCAGTTGAAAGATTCTCTCCGCCGCGGCCATGGCCGATTGCATGACGGCGTATTTTTGGCTGAAATCGCGCAGCGGCACGAAGAATCGATGGATGTATTCCTTAAACGCCACCAGCGTGCCGATGCCGATCACTCCGTGAAGCACCTCGCCGCCACCCCACCAGAGGAGCAAGCCCACGCTTACCGAGCCGGCCGCCTCCACCATCGAGTAGAGCGCCGCCTCGTAAAGGTTGGAAAGATGATAGGCGTCACGATGGGAGGCATTGAGCTCGTCGAACTCGCGATACGTCTTTTGCTCCCGAGTAAAGAGCTGAATCACCGCCATGCCGGAGATCGCTTCCCCCAGATAGGCGTTGATCCGGGCGATGCGCTCGCGAATCCGGCGGTAGGCCTGGCGCGCCTTGACGCGAAAGAAGTTGATCGCCACCGCCATCGGCGGAATCAGCGCCAGCGACACCAGCGCCAGGCCGACGTTCAGATAAAGCATGATGCCGAGGATCCAGATCACCATGACGAAATCGGAGATGAGGGTGATCACCCCGGCAGAAAACATTTCTTGCAGAACGTCCACGTCAGTGGTCATCCGCGTGACCAGGCGGCCCACCGGGTTGCGGTCGAAATAGCTCATCGGCAGCTTCTGCACATGGGAAAACAGGGCCACGCGCAAATCGGCCAGACAGCGCTGCGCCACCTGCATCGTCAGGTAATAGTGGGAAAACAGGGTGACCGTCTCACCGATGACGGCCGCGAGAAAAAGCAACCCGACGTTGCGCAGTCCCACGAGGTCCCGGCCGGCGATGTATTGATCGATGCCGATCTTCATCAGGTAGGGCTGCGCCAGACCGAGGGCCTGCTGCAGCGGCAGCAGCGCCATGGCGAGAAAGAAAATCCGCTTGTACGGAACGAGGAATTTCCAGGTGCGCCGGATCAGGCGGAAATCGTAGGCCTTGCCGAGGATCTCTTCTTGTTGAAACGATTCCGCCACTAGATTTGCTCCAACTCCTCGCTCAACCGTTGCTGCTGGTAGAGATCGGCGTAAACACCTTCGCGCCGGATGAGCTGCTCGTGGCTGCCCCGCTCGATGACCCGGCCGGCGTCGAGCACCAGAATCTCGTCCGCTTCCTTGACCGCCGAGATCCGGTGCGAAATGATCAGGCAGGTTTTCTGCCGCAGGATCGCTTTGAGACCGTGCAGGATTTCCGCCTCGGTCTGGGCGTCGACGGCCGACAGACAATCGTCGAGAATCAGCACCGGCGGGTCCATGACCAGAGCCCGCGCCAGGGTCGCCCGCTGTTTCTGGCCGCCCGAAAGCGTCACCCCGCGCTCACCAACAACGGTCTCGATGCCCCGGGGGAAAATTTCCAAGTCGCGATCTAGTTTGGCGATGCTGACGGCGCGCTTGACTTCCGCCTCGGTGACATAGTCGCGGCCGAAGGTCAAATTGCGCCGCAGCGAGGTCGAAAACAAAAACGGGTCCTGCGGCACGCAACCGATCATTCGGCGCAACTCGTGCAGCGACAGCCGGCGAATGTCCCGGCCGTCGAGCAGAATCTCTCCGGCGGACACATCGAACAGCCGCGGCAGCAACTGGGCCACGCTGCTCTTGCCCGAGCCGATCCGGCCCACCAGGCCGACGGTTTTGCCCACCGGCAACGTGAAACAGCGCGGTGTGACCGTTATTCGAGTGCCCATAGGAAAATGACACGTTGCGAAACTCCACTCCCGATTTTAGCCCCCGGACCCGCAGCGGCGCCGGCGGCCCGGTGATCTCCGGCGGCGCTTCGAGAATCTCATCGAGGCGCTTCATCGCGGCGCGCCCTCGTTCGACCAGCGAAAGCATCCAGCCGAAGGCCGCCGTGGGCCACGCCAGAACGTTGAGGTAGGCGATGAAAGCGACGATGTCGGCAACCAGCAGATCGCCGCGCATGACGCGAATGCCGCCGTACCAGATCACGATGAGCACCGTGAGCGCGCTCACGCCCTGCATGATCGGGTTGACGATGCCGCGCATGCGCGCCAGCGCCAGGCTCTTGGCCTGAAAGTCTTCGTTCAGCGCCGCAAACCGGCTGATTTGCGCGTCCTCCTGCGCGTAGGCTTTGACGACGTGCATGCCGCTCAAATTCTCCTGCACGTGACTGCTCAGGACCGACATCTGGCGTTGCACCTCGAGAGAGGAGCGCATGATCTCGCCGCGGAATTTGCGCGCCATGAACAACAAGACCGCAAACGGTGCCACCGTCGCCAGCGTCATGCGCACGTCCATCGAAAGCATCAGCGCCAAAGCGTAGACGTAGTAAAGCGGGGCGTTGACGAAATTGAGGATGCCGGGGCCGAGCATCACGCGCACCGCCGAGATATCGTTGATGACCCGGGACATCAGATCACCGGTCCTCTGCGCGTGGTAAAAAGAGACGGAAAGTTTTTGCAGATGAGCAAACAGGTCGTTGCGCAGATCGTATTCGACGTTGCGCCCCGCGTTGAAGATCAGCGCGCGGGAATAGGTGCGCACGACTCCCTGAGCCACCGCCGCCAGCGCGATGATGCCGGCGTAGGCGGTCACCTCGCTGAGCGAACCGCCGTGCTCGATGATGCGCACGGCTTCCCGGATCCACCAGGGAATCCACATGACCAGGGTTGCGGTGCCGAGAAGACAAAAGCCTCCGACCAGGTAACGCCGCCAGTAGCGCCCCACGTAACCCAACAAACGCTTCATGATTCCATCAAAAATAACCTAGGGTGCCTGTGATCGCAAGGTAACCGCCGCGCCTCGCTTGACATTGCCCGAACCGTCCCTGATAAAAATATGATGCCATCCCACACGACGACGCGCCGCGAGGACATCCGCAACATCGCTATCATCGCCCATGTTGACCACGGCAAGACCACCCTGGTTGACGGGCTGCTTCGTCAGAGCGGCACCTTTCGCGCCCATGAGCATGTCGTTGAACGCGTGATGGATTCCATGGACCTGGAGCGCGAGCGCGGCATCACGATCATGGCGAAAAACACCACGATTCACTACCGCGACGTCAAGATCAACATCGTCGATACGCCCGGCCACGCGGACTTCGGCGGCGAAGTGGAGCGCACCCTCGCCATGGTCGACGGCGTCATGCTGCTGGTCGACGCCTCGGAGGGACCGCTGCCGCAAACCCGCTTCGTGCTGAAGAAAGCTTTGGAAGCCAAGCTGCCGCCGCTGGTCTGCATCAACAAGATCGACCGGCCCGACGCCCGCGTCGCCGAAGTGCTGGACGAGATTTATGATCTGTTCATCGATCTCGACGCCGCCGAGGAGCAACTGGATTTTCCCGTGGTCTACACCAACGCCCGGGCGGGCACCGCGACTCGGGATCTCAAGGAGCCGGGGCAAAATCTGCAACCGCTGTTCGAGCTCATCGTGCATACGATGCCCGGCCCGGTGATCGATCCTGCCGCGCCGACGCAATTTCAAGCCAACAATCTCGACTACAACGACTACGTCGGCCGGCTTGCCGTTGGAAGGATCAAGAACGGCACCCTCGCGGCGGGAAATTACACGCTTTGCCGCAGCGACGGCACCCAACAACCGGTGAAGGTGACCCAGGTCTACGGCTGGCAGGGATTGAAACGGGTGGAAGTTGCCTCTGCGGATGCAGGGGATATCGCCGCCGTTGCCGGCATCGAGGACATCGGCATCGGCGACACGATCGCGGACCGGGAAAATCCCCGCCCGCTTGCCGCCTTGCGCATCGACGAGCCGACCATCGCCATGGTCTTCAGCGCCAACAATTCGCCCTGGGCCGGGCGCGAGGGAGAATTCGTCACTTCGCGCAAGCTCCGCGAGCGGCTCTTCTACGAGCAGAAGAAAAACGTCAGCCTGCGCATCGCCGACACCGAGCAGCCCGACTCCTTTCAGGTCACCGGCCGTGGCGAATTCCAGCTCGCCATCATCATCGAGACCATGCGCCGGGAAGGCTACGAGCTGATGGTCTCCAAGCCCACCGTGGTCACCCGCGAGCTCGACGGCGCGCTGCATGAACCGATGGAGCTTTTGGTGATCGACATCCCGGAGGACTTCATCGGCGTGGTCTCCCAGCTCCTGGCGGTGCGCAAAGGGAAAATGACCAAGATGACGCACGCGGGGTCGAGCCGGGTGCGCCTGGAATTCGCCGTGCCGTCGCGCGGCTTGATCGGCTTTCGCTCACGCTTTTTGACCGATACCCGCGGCACCGGCATTATGAACGCGCTCTTCAACGGCTGGGCGCCCTGGCACGGGGCGATTCAGGCGCGCAGCAATGGCGCCATGGTGTCGGATCGCGAAGGGCAGGCCACGCCCTATGCCGTTTTTCATCTCCAAGAGAGAGGCATCATCTTCATTCCGCCCGGCGCGCGCGTCTACGAAGGCATGGCTGTCGGCGAATATTCGCGCGACGTCGATTTGAACGTCAACATCTGCCGCGAGAAAAAGCTCACCAACATCCGCGCCGCCGGCCGCGACGAGAATATCATCATCACGCCGCACCGCGAGATGGGACTGGAAGAAGGGATCGAGTGGATCGCGGAGGATGAGCTGGTGGAGGTGACGCCGCAGTCGGTGCGCCTCAGAAAGAAAATCCTCAAACAAGCGGACCGCCCGCGCCGGCGCCAGGAACGGGACGAGTGAAAGGCGCGTTAGGGCGTCTTGGCTTTGGGTGCCTTTTCGCTGCCCGAAGAATCGCTCTTGCTGCATTGCCCGGCCTTGACGAACATCACATGAAGATTTCGCCCCGGCACCCTCACTTCGACGGCAGGACGCGTGCCTGCTTTGTGTTCTTTAAGATCCGCCTTCTCACCGGCGGCTCGCATCTTTTCCACGAGATGGTAAGGACTCCGCACATCCTTCAAATCATCTCCCCGCTTGGCCAGCACGGACAGCGGAAGGCATGATCCTTCCTTGCCCGCCAGAAACCATTCGCCGCTCTGCGGAGCGGCGGCCGCGAGCAATGGAATAAGTAGAAAAAACGCTTTCACGATTCCCTCCACCAATAACTGACCGTGAAGCCCCACGGGCAAGCTCGTGGGGCGGAATCCTGAGTAGGAGCCCCCGGCCAAGGCTGGGGCTCGAGTCGAAGGGCCTGCATCACTAATCGGAATGGAGCGCCACCCGGTTGCCCTCGCTATCCAAAATAATCGCGCGAAAGCCGAAGGGGCCGATGGCATGTTTGGGCTGGATGACTTTGCCGCCATTGATCGCAACACCGGCCAGCGCGTCATCCAACCGGCCGTTGGCATTGAGATAGATCATGACGCCTTTGTCCGTCGGCTTTTCCTGCTCACTCGCGAAAAGGCAGCCGCCGACCTCGCCGTCTTTATGCGGTAGGATGCCGACGATCGTTCCGGGAAACTCTTGCTTCTTCACCTCAGCGCCAAGCAGCGCCGAATAAAACTTGATCGCCCGGTCCAGATTCAGCACCGGAATGTCGCACCATACGATCTGATTGGCCATCTCCGTCGACCCCCGCGTTTCTTTATCGTTTTGCTTCCTAACGGATCACAATGTTAAAGCAAACGAAGCGGCGCGTCAAATTTGGGGTCTTAAAACTCCCCAGCGAAATGCGAGAGGACGGAATTATTCTAGATTACAAAGGCCGCCGCTTGGTTGGAGTAACGATTCTCGACGCATCGCAGAGATACTTAGACACCCCGCAAACGTAGCCCGGATGGAGCGTGAGCGGAATCCGGGGAAGTCTTCCTGGATTACGTTTTCACTTCATCCAGGCTACACACCGCCAACAGAAATGAGCGTGGTTCAGCGATTCGCCGTCCCGGACCATAGCTTCTCGAAAAAGCCGCTTTTCTCCATCTCATCCAAGAACCGGCGGTCGTAGAGCTCCACGGCTTTGATTTGCTTGGCGTGGGGGTCCACTAGCGCCACGTCGTCGAGGATCGCTTGGAGCGCTTCCAGCTTGAGCTCCATCTTCGGCTCCAAGGCCTTGATCTCGGCGTTGTAGCCGGCTTCTAAGATTTTTCGGTCCTCGACGCGCAGGTATTTTCCCAGCACCTTGAAGGTAACTTCTTTGTCCGTGTGCAAGATCTTGGCGGCCTCGGCCATGGCGCGCATGAATTGGGCGATGAGGGGCGAGCTGCGCGCGATCAAGGAGCGCCGGGTGATAAACGAGACCGCCACCTGGGGAAGGCGCAAGTCGGGACCGAACACGACATAGTGAAATCCTTCCGCGATCGCGCGGGTGTCCCAGGGCGCCGTCATGGTGCCCGCTTCGATGGCGCCGGAGAGCAGCGCAGCGAGCATCTCCGGCGCGCCGCCGGTCTGGATCATCACGTAGTCGCGCCCGGCCTCCATGCTGCGCCGCTTGAACGCCTGCACCGCGAAGTAGTGCGTCGTGGCGCCGATGCGCGTGACGCCGACCTTTTTGCCGCGCAGATCCTCCAGCCGCTTGATCTCCGGCTTGGCGAGAATGCTTTGGGTCAAATAATTTTTTATGCCGGCGATGAATACCAGCTCGCTGTTGCCCTGGACGACCGCGCGCACGGTACCCAGGCCGCCGTCGATCATCATCTGCGCGTCGCCGCCGAGCATCGCCGCGGTGGCGAGCGGCGAGGAGCCGATGTAGACCAGCGGAAACTCCAAATTGTACTTGCGGAAGATGCCCGTCTCCTGCGCGATCCACGGCATCGACTGCGACATCACCCGCGCCGACTGAACGCCGAGGAGGCGGTCGGCCCCCGAAGCCGGGCTCGCGCTGATACTCACGATGGTCGACACGAAAATCCAAAGTAGCGATCGTTTCGACATGGCTTACCTCCTGGTTCTTCCGGCTTTAGTGCAAGAAGCAAAGACAGTTTTCACCACGAAGTGTGCCATGAGCTTACGCTCGTCCGCCGAGAATGAAAATGGAGGGCTTTCCTTCCACAGGGTGCCCTCCTCGACTCGTCATTCCCGCGCACGCGGGAATCCAGGTTTGTTGCGCCGAATTAGCCTGGAT
>JACPFE010000628.1:0-613 GCA_016183145.1 Deltaproteobacteria bacterium
TGGCGGCAACCTGAGCTGTCCGCGTGACCATGATGCCTGTAATCTCGCCTCCAGGATATATTTGTACTGGAATCCCCGCCGTTACGCGGGCGGTTCCACCGACCAGAGGCAGGGCCGGCGACGCTACAGCGCTCCCAATTGCCGCGCCGGCAACCGCTCCCCAACTGAAATTCTGTGTCGGCTGGATGGGTTTGCCTGTGAGGTATTGGGTTGCAATGTTGTCGATTAATTGACCTGTGACACTCGCAATTGCTGAACCAGCCGCCGAACCCGCGGTACAGGCGGAAAACGGATTGATGAAGCCCACACCTGCACCGACGATAGCCCCCGGTATCCCGCCAACCACGCCCCCTTTCCAGCCACCTGACGCGGAACCAGTAATTATACCTCCGACAAAGCTCGATATACCGCCAACGAAAGACCCGGCCAACCCGTACTCTCCGGTCGGGTCCACAAAGTTAATTGGATTATTAGCTACGTACGCGTAGAGATTAATATCACCGCCATCGAAGCCCCGTGGATCTCTCTGCGCAAATCTCCCAATCGTCGGATCGTAGTAACGCGCTCGGTAATAGACGAGGCGATAGGAAGGGGGTCGTTGCTTGACTTTTCA
>JACPFE010000628.1:647-8619 GCA_016183145.1 Deltaproteobacteria bacterium
CGTCGACTGCCGACGCTACCCTTCTGTATAAAGTCAAGATACGACCCTATTACACTCCTCGGCTACTGAGAAAAACAGCTCTGCCGGATCGTCTTTCCCTATGAAGACAGGCCAGGTCACAACGTATTTGCCAGGAATGATTCCGTGAAAGTAGATAAGCGGAAGCCGGCGTTCCATGGCAAAGCGCAACCCGCGGTTGTCGGGGTGATCGCGATTGGTGCCTCGGTAGCGATATCGTAAGAGACCGTCGGATCCAAATGCGTCGTCGTAAGGTCCTTCTGGCGCAGTTGTAATGGACAACGGAGCATCGCTGAGCACGTGACCCCGATCACGGGTAAAGATTCGACCCCGGCATTGCGCTCGCTAACGCTTGAAAGCTAAATGCGATCCCTTACGCACGCGAACAGCCAAGAAAATCCATGAAAGGCCTGCTTTGGTTAACCCCCTCGGTTTTGACGGACTATACACAAACAAGTATATTGATATAATGGCAGATGAGTTAAAGCCGATCGTATGGATCGGATCGTCGAGACGAGACCTTAAGGCTTTTCCCAAACAGGTCCGTTCCGATATCGGACAGGCGCTTTACACGGCTCAGATGGGTGAAACTGATCCGGCGGCCAAACCCCTGAAGGGATTTGGCGGAGCAAGCGTTATGGAGATCATAGACCGACATGATACGAACACCTATCGTGCCGTGTACACCGTGCAGTTTTCCAATGTGATTTACGTGCTGCATGTCTTCCAGAAGAAGTCCAAGCGCGGCATTGCGACCCCGCAAAAGGACATAGAACTCATCCGCCGCCGGCTCGCAGAAGCTCAGCGGCTTTACCGGCAAGGGAGCAATTAACCATGGCGACTAAAAAACATGAACGCATGACCTTCGAAAAAAGCAGCGGCAATGTGTTTGCCGATATCGGTTTCGCCAATCCCGAACGGGAGCAGCTCAAGGCCCATCTTACCCTGCAGATCTATCGCATCATCAAGAGTCGCGGCCTTACCCAGGCCGAAGCCGGCGCAATCCTCGGCATCAAACAGCCCCACGTTTCGGCCCTGATGCGTAACCGATCGGGCAATTTTTCCGTCGAACGACTGATGGACTTCTTGATAGCGCTCGGCCACGACGTGGAGATTACCGTCAGGCCGACTCGCAAAGCACACGGCCAGGTATTGATTACCCTCGCTTGAATTCCGCGAATCATCCGGCTGCCGTGGACCATCGACGGTAATTGTCAAAGGTAAAGATACGAACCCAATTTCCCCACCATGCTTTTTACGCTACCTTAATGTTCTTAAATCAATATGTTACCTTGGTCCGACCCGGCGCAATTCGGCTCGTGACTACTGACCCTCGGCGGAGCTATCATTCCCGATATGATAACCGATGTTCTCGCGTCAATATCCGTATGGGTAGGTACCGTGGTCGGTGTCCTAAAGATCCTCGATTGGTTATTGTCTCAACGGCAAAAACAAACGCTCGCATCGTGGGCAATCGCAGTCTGGGTATGGCTCGATGACCAACGATTAGGTAGATTCGTTTCAGCCGTACAAAGTGTACGTACCCAACAACTCTTCTCCCTCGTTGCTCACATTCTCGTTGCCTTCGCATCACTTGCCTTTCTTGGTCGCGCATTCCTCGGCTGGGCTGGCTCCGTCGAAATCTACATCGGAACTCCCCGCCTGCACCTATTTCAGGTTTGGGTGGATGTCGCTGCCATCTTCTTGTCCATGATGCTGCTCAGTTTTGTTTTACACACTCGTATAACCAAATGGATCTCCGGCACGCGATCTGTTTCGTCTTACTTCATGCGGGCAGGGCTAGCTGCGATTCTGAGTTACTTGCTTTTTCAGTTGTATATCCGGGCGCTTTTCTGGCTGGGTCTTCCAGCAGGCCAAGGCGTGATTGACGGAGGGAAATTTCTTGGTCCAGCTTTCTTCGCGCCGGGCACAGACGGAGACTACGGTGGAAGGCTAAACGTAATAATCCTTCATGCGGTCACAGCAATTGTTGGAGCACCGCTACTTATCGAAACCCTACTGCTGATAACAATTTCGCTTTGTTCCATGTGTTGGCTGTTGTTCGTATGGATGCTCTCCGGACTCCATATTGTCTCCAAATTCTTGGTGCTTAGGATCGCGGAGCACAAAGATGGGCCGATACTGGCGCTTAGTGCGTTGCTTGAGGGGTCGAAAAAGGAAAAAGGGGTCGAAAAAGGGGTCGAGTCCGCTTTTAGCTGTTAACTTCGCCGTCGCACGTTATCGTCCGACAATACTCGAATCCGCCGCACGCGTTTAAGAAGCACGCTGCGCCGAACGGGGTCGCAAATAGGCGGGCGAGCGCTCCTGGATTCGGCGCATGGTTTCAGGAGGGTAAACCTTTTCACCGCACTTCGGGCAGGCGAAATAATCAACGGGCTCAGAATAGGGGACGCGAACCTTTTTACATTTACGTACTCGTTAACTCCAATTGCTTTCTAGGCCTGCCGCGGGTTGAAGGGTAGATTTCAATCCGAGCGCAGCCGCGATCTGTGTCTTCCAGTTTTCCGTGCCGTAGGGCGTGCCGCGGTTCACGCACTTCAGCAGCGCCTGGATTTCGGCTTCAGTTTGTGCCGTGTTCACCCATTCAACCCAAACTGCCGGCCTATCGAAGGGCCGTCGCTCAGCAGCGATTCTCGATCCCCATGGACTCTTCGCCATAGACTGCGCCCAGCAGTCGAATCGGAGAACGGCGCGTTGCTGCAACCATGATCAAGCAACTTGAATGCGGCACCGCGGTTGAACGGCCGAAACGGCTAAATCCAACCAGTTGCCTTGGGATGCCTCACTGAGACGGCAGTGTCAAAGGTAAAAATGTGCCCCGGCCCGGGCTATCGTTTAAGATAGCCCTTTTCCAGGTAGAAGCGCTTCGCGCCGGGATGGAGCGGTACATCGTACGGCGCCTCGTGATCGTTGGCGCAAAGTTGCGCCATGTCCAACGGTTTGAAATTGTCCGTGGGCATGAGAGCCTTGCGCGCTTCTATCGCTTCGCAAAGCGCGTAGGCGACGTCCTCCGGCATGGCCGCGTTCACGACCATGGGCCAGCCGCTGAAATCCACCGTCGGCACGTCCGAGGGTAGCGCAGGAAACCGGGACTTGGGCAACACCGACGCGCGATAGCCGATCACCGTCAATTTTTTTAGAACGCTCCCCTCCACCGGCAGGTAGCGAAAGCCCGCATCGATGGCGCTCTGCCCCCAGCTCTTTATTCCCTCGTCGAACACCGCATTGATCGTATCCTTTTCGAGGGCCTCGCGGCGGTCGGGGTGACTCGGTCGCGGAACGGACTGAATCTTGCCGCCCCAGCGGTGCAAGTCGGCGAAGGTAAATCCCGCGGCTTTCATGACCGCGGCCACGGTGAACATCGTCGGGCTGTACTTGAGCCATGCTTTGGAGATGGTTCCGGTGGAGACTCGGAGCGGGATGTGCTCCTTGGCGATCTGGGCCAGCGATGTGATGCCGGTGGACTCGTGGACGGCAAACGCCATGACGTCATAGGAAGGAAACACGGCGATGGTCCTGATCGGCTGCCGCTTGGAGAACAGTCCTTTGCCCTTGAAGGCCATGGTGGCGGCCACTGAAGGATTGATCCAGGCGAGCGTGAGCGTCCCCCGGCCGACCGCCTGAAGCTCGCGAAACCCATCGGCCGCAAAAGAGAAAGAAACCCCCTTTTCACGCGTCGCCGTAAGCGCCAAGGTGAGCGAGTAACCGACGCGCGATTCCGTTTGAATTGCCTGTTCGGCCGCCCGCTCGGTCTTAAAAGAGAGAGAGGTATCGTATAGAGCGGCGGCCAATTCCAGCAGACCCTTGGTGCGCTGAATCTCTGCGCTGTAGCGGTGCCTCACCGTGTTCATCTCGATCTCCTTTGCAGAAAAGTCCACGCATACCGAAGGCGAGTCTGCCCTGTGCCGCGCCAAATCTCAAAAATCGCCGCACGCGAGCCATGAGATGACTTCTCAGATGGAGCGCGCCGTCGCGGGGGGTCTCTCGGCGGAATCAAACAGCAAAGCTGAAAATCCTCACGGCTCGTAAATCAAAAGATCGACCGGCCTTCCTCCGACCGGCATATCCGGGCAGGCGCTTAACGCGACCAGCAGATCCATCTCTGCTCTAAGGTCCACGTAGCTGCCCGGCTTGGGCCGCACCGTCGTATGGTCCATGCGGCCGGTGACGCCGTCGATTTTCATGTGCTGATTGAGGTTGAAAGGACTGGGGATATCTTCCGGAGCGATGCCGTACGGCGCCAAGGCCCGCGAAAGATTTTCGTAGCAGCCATGATCCGGAATCTCCTCATCCTTATAATCCCGATGGTAGTAGTCCCGCAGCTTTCCCTCTTGTTTGGCGAGTTGGAAGCGATAACCGCTGCACATTCCTTTCTGTAGATCGTGCGTTCCTTCCCGGTTGGTGTTTTCGACGATTGTCATCATGTGCTGGTTGTTGCGCCCCATCAGTTTGTCGCCGGTCGTAATGAAAAATTTCATGTTATAGACCTTGGTGCGCGCCTGGTCGAAGCGCTCTTTAAGGTTGTCCAGCCTCATGCAAACGAAATCGACCGTCGTGGTCGCCAGGATCCGAATCACCTGGCCTTTTTTTAATTCTCCGGCCCAGCCGGTATTATACGGCACTTGCGCCTCTTGCAGTTTTTTCATCGCCTACGTCCTCCGTGCAACGGCAAATTTTTTTAGCGACTCTCTCTTCTCATAATACGATCGATTATATCAGAACCGTCCACCGGCACCCCGGGACCGCGTTGAATTAATGGATTCTACGGTTCTGCCGATCCCGAGGAGGGAGCGTATTCGCCGCCGTCTGATCTGTCAAGTTCAGCTCCAGGAAGGAAAAGGGGACATTCTAAATTTTCTTCCAGGCGCCGGGTCAGCTCAACAAGAGAAAAAGGGGACGCGAACCTTTTTACGTTTGCGTATTCGTTAACCCCATTTCCTTTCTAGGTTTGCCGAGGGACTGAAGTGTGGATTTCAATCCGAGCGTAGCCGCGATCTGTGGCTTCCAAGTTTCCGTGCCGTAGGGCGTGCCGCCGTTCACGCACTTCCGCAGCGCTTCGATCTCGGCTTCAGTTTCTGCGTCGTTCACCCACTCAACCCGGTCGGTGCGACTCCTTCTTCTGGTTTGCTCAATTGCGCAAATGCGCAAATGACAGAAACCGGGTGAAGCCCAAGAAGGGGTCGAGACTCAGATCTTGACGAAATTTTTGCGGCCAGGCCCGTATATCTAAACAATTCGGACCGGAATGAGCCTCGCGATTCGGTTGATCGTGCAAAAGCTCAGACTGACCCTTAAGACTCTTAAGACTGATCCGGACTTACACCCTGAACTGTGCAATCAGGTCATCCTCCGGGTCCGCGCCGAGACCTGGGCCCTGCGGAACTTCAACTCCGCCGTTGATTACAGGCACGGTCTTGGAGAACGGAGTAGCGCCAAAATCGGCAAACATCCGCTCGAGCGGAGAATCTTTGTCCTTTGCCGCGATGCAATGCAACACCGCTAGGAAAGCTGGTCCCAGATAAAAGGCGTTCGGTACGCAGGTGGAGCCCGCTTGCTCGATCTCGGCTGCTACTTTTGCCGTGGCGGTGATGCCCAGTTTGACGATGCTGGGCTGAACGTAATCAGCCCTGCCGATGGTGACCATTCTGCGGAAATCACGTAGGCTGGTTGCGTTCTCGCCGATCCCCATGGGTACGCCCGTGGTCGTGCGCAGCTTTGCGAGTGCTTCGAAGTCCTCAGGAGGATATATCGGCTCCTCGACCCAGAACGGCTTGTACGGCGCCATCGCCGCGACCGCCGCCTCGGCTTCGGCCGATGTCCAAGCGCAGTTTGTATCCACCATAAGGGGAATGTCCGGGCCCGTCACCTCGCGTGCGGCAGCGACCGCCTCGGGAGTGCGCTCATGCAGCTTAATCTGACGATAGCCGCGTTCGAGAGCGCGAGCGGTGTTGCGCTTGAGGTGCTCTGGGTTCCCGTAATATTGAAGCAATGAGGCATAGGATTCGACGTGCGTTCGCTTGGCGCCGCCAAGAAGCGTCGACACCGGAACACCCGCAAGCTTTCCCCGAATGTCCCACAGCGCAATGTCGAGTCCCGCGAGCGCGTGGGCCAGCGGACCGGAGCGACTCAATGAAAGCAGCATGCGTTCTATGCGCGGGACAAGTTCCTCATCCGAGGCGCTCTGTCCAACGGCGAGACGCCTGATCCAGTTGTCGAACGCTGCGACGACCATGGGACGGGCTGTCCCGAATGACTCACCCCAACCCACCACACCGCCACTGGTCGTCACGCGTACATAAAGGCTTTCAACATGCGTGCGCGGGACACCTTGAGACATTGGCGCCGGAGCCCAGATGTCCAACGGAATGCGGAGCGCAATCGTGTCGATCGCTGAGATTGTCTCGTCCATGTTTTCATTATTGAAAGCAAGAATTCGTGAAAATGTCGAGCCGCATCACCCTCCGGCGGCGCGGGATGTCACCGGGTCGGGTTCGGGGCCGGGCCTGAGTCTTGACTTATTCGTTCACGCGGACGATGCAGGGAAGGAAAAACGGACGCGAAACTTTTTTAGGTTTGCGTACTCGTTAACTCCAATTACTTCTAGGTCTGCCGGGAGGCTGAAGTGTGGATTTCAATCCGAGCGTAGCCGCGATCTGTGGCTTCCAAGTTTCCGTGCTGTAGGGTGTCCCGCGATTCACGCATTTCCGCAGCGCTTCGATCTCGGCTTGTGCCGCGTTCAGCCATTCAACCCGGTCAGTGCTGACTCTTTCTTCTTGCTGATTGGATCGCCCTTGCGGGACCGCCCGAAGGAATTGGGCGCGATCCGACGCTGAGAGCCCATCGCCCCTGCGGACGGGCCAAGCAGTTGCTGAAAAGGTCCAGCCGACCGGCGCTGCCTCTTTCCCATCGATTACCTCTCTTGTCTCCATGTTTCCGGAACCCCAGAAATGTGGGATGCATGTCACGTTTGTTCAATTGCGCAAATACGCAATTGACGGAAATTTCCACGCTGGTCGGTTCTGGATTCCGGTTCCTAATAGAGCGCGTGAAGGGCGGTTGCTACCCTCGCAACAACCGCCCCTTCCGTGTCATCTATGCAACGATCACGTCGATGATCGCCGGCTTGCCGCTTTGGTTGGCTTCGAGGCCGCGCTTCAGCGCATCCTGAAGCTTCTCCGGATCCGTCACCTGCTCGCCGTAACCGCCAACGCATTCGGCGACCTTCACGAGGTCGGGCGGATTGATGTGGGTGCCGTGGTAGAGATCGATTTCCGCCGCGATACCGTCCGGATACATCTTCTGGTGCATGCCCTGCATCGCGGCGTATTTCTTGTTGTTGAAGATGACCGCCATGGTCGGCAGTTTGTAATCGCGCGCCGCGCCGAGGCTGCCGAGCACCGGGTTGTACAGGAACGCGCCGTCGCCGATCAGCGTCACGACCGGCCGTTCCGGCTTCGCGAGCTTGATCCCCAGCGAAAGACCCAGCCCCTGTCCGAGACCGCCCTGGCGGGTGAACAGGCACTGCGGTTGGTTCCAGACGAGGTGTTGGCGCAGAGTGGCGGTGTGAGTCGTCACCTCGTCGATATAGATCGTATCTTTGGGCATCACGGCGTTCAGCGAGGCGCACAGCCACACCGGATCGATCGGTGTCTTCTTGCGCGCCGCAGCCTGTGCCGCACTCCTTTTCTCGACCATCGCATCGTGCGCAGCGGCGAGCTCCTTGCGTCTTGCTTCCACAGCAGCCCTATCGACGGTGGCGGCATCGGCCAGATCGCGCAGCGTCTGGGCTGCGTTGCCTTCCAGGTACATGTCGGCCTGATGGCTCTGGTAGACCATGGCCGAGTTGTGCGGCGCTTCGTCGATCATCGCGATCGCCGCCTTGGGCGGGCGGTTGCTCGGCGGATACCACGGTGCGCGCGCCCGGACGACGATC
>JACPFE010000629.1 GCA_016183145.1 Deltaproteobacteria bacterium
AGTCCGAGCTGAACGCTCGCCTGAATCATACGCGCTTCCACATGCCCGCTCGCCAGGCGCGCCAGATCGGAATAATCCATCTTTGCCACTTCAGAATTTGGCTTGGGATTGTGATTTCAATCCAAAATCGAAAATCAAAAACCTGTGCTGAGCCATGCCGAAGTATCCAAAATTGCTAGAGCTTTTCTATAATTCTGTAGCTCCGGCTCTTGGGCTTGAGCGGCGCGACAATGCCGCTCTTGATCAGAGCGCGAATCTCGCGGTAGGCGATATCCCGGTCGACTTCGGCGATCCGTTCGTACTCCGCGGTCGAAAAGGTTTTGCCATGGCAGTAGGCGAAGGCGAGCAGGCGCCGTTGGCGGAAGTTGATATCGGCGGGGCGGAATTGATTGAGCCATCGCAGCGTATCCTCGTCGTAGACCGGCGTGTTGCGCAGGGTGACGACGAACATGAAACCTTCGGTGGAAAACTCCGGGGGGCGCAGCCCGTGGTGCTCCATTTCCTGAAACATGCGCGGCACCCCTTCGCCCATTTCGCGCAAGTAACCGAGGTCGGCCAAAACTCTCACGATCAGCGGATTGCGCGAAAAGTGGATGCTGCGATGTTGCTTGAGCTGTTCCAGAGTGACCGGCGGCGGCGGCAAGCCGGGACTGCGCACCTCGATGCGGTCGTCGAACATCCAGATCTCGATGGAGGCGCCGGCGAAAGAATAATCGCGGTGCGCCACCGCGTTGACCAGGGCCTCCTGCCAGGCGAAGCTCGGATACTCGAGACGCTCGCGAAAAAACAGGTCGTGCAAGACAGTGCGCTCGCGAATATGTTCCTTGATGCGGCCGACCGCTTCATCGATGAGGCGCGCCAGGGGCGTTTCGAAGCGGATGCGCTTGACGACGTTGAGCGCCGTGCCGTGGCGCCGCTCGGGGCCGTCGTACTTTACGAAGTCGATGCCGCAGCGGGGATGCCAACGCGTCGGGTCCTTGCCGAACAGCAAGAGCGCCGCCATGTTGGGCGCCGGCTCCGCGCGCGAGCTGTCGAGAAGATGGTAGGAATGAGCCAGCGCCGCTTGGGCGCCGCGCGGGTCGGCGATTTTGCTCGAGAATAGCTCCACGGCGTCGGGGTCGAGATCGCTCCAGGCGGCGCCGGTTGGTTGTTGCCGCTCGTAGACGACGCCCCGTTTGGCCTCTTTGAGATTTTGAATCTGCTCGGCGGGCAGCGACGGCGTTTCACCGGCGATGCGGTAATAAGAACGCCCGCCGCTCACGCGATGGACATCGAGGGCCGAGGGGACCTCGAACTTGAGCAGCAGAAGATTGCCGAGATGGATTCGTTCCGACGCGGCAGTGAGCGGCGGCGTCAGCAGGGTTTGCGGCGCCTGGATCAGGTTTTGCAGCTCGTGGGCTTCGTGCGGGACGCCGGTTACACTCTTGTCCGGTTCGACGCCCACCAGGAGCGTGCCGCCGTCGGCGTTCGCCAATCCGGAGAGCAGGCGCACGATATCCCTCGCCAAGTCTTCGTCGCGCCGTTTGCGAGAATCGTTGCGGCGAAATTCATAGGCGCTCAGGAACTCCAGAAATTGCCCGCGTTCCTGCTTGAGCAGATGTCCGATTTCTTCGCCGTGCATGTCTTAATACAGTTAGGAGTAAGGAGTCAGGCGTAAGGGGTTAGGGGTGGGAGGTCTCCTCACTCCTTACTATTCACTCCTCACTTTTTAATCCTGCGGCGTTGAGCGTGACCACTTCCAAGACCATCCTCGCGGAAAGATATAGATCTTGCAAATTGAGCCACTCCTTCACCGTGTGTATATCGCGCATGCCGGTGGAAAGGTTGGCGACTTCCAGCCCCTTTTGATTGAGGATATTGGCGTCGCAGCCGCCGCCGGTGGCCAGGGTCTTGAGCTCGACGTCGAGATTCCTCGCCGCCGCTTGCACCAGCCGGACGATGGGCGCACCGTCCGGCACCGCCATGCGGTCGTAGTCGCGCTCGATCTTGGCTTCCACTGTCGCTTGAAAGCGGTTGCCGCTCAGCTCGACGGCGTGACGAGCGGCGGCTTGCTCGAGGCACAGCCGCATATGCTCGCTCTGCCGAGCCAATTTTTCCGTGCTGTGGCTGCGCGCTTCGCCTTTTAGAACTACCGAATTCGGCACGATGTTGACCGCCATACCGCCCTCGATCATGCCGATGTTGGCCGTGGTTTCATCGTCGATGCGGCCGAGCTTCATCTGCGCAATCCCTTCGGCGGCGACCTGGATCGCGCTGATGCCGTTCTCCGGGCAGACACCCGCGTGCGCTTCGAGGCCGTGGACGCGAAATTCCATGCGGTTGGCCGCCGGCGCCTTAGTGAATAGAAAACCCACGGAGTCGCTGTCCAACACCAGCCCGGTGCGCGCCTTGAGCCGGCTCACGTCCAAACACTTGGCACCCACCAGCCCCGCCTCCTCGCAGATCGTGAACACCACGTCGATGTCGCCGCAGGGCAAACTGTTTTCCTTGACCACGCGCAGCACTTCGCAGATGATGGCGACCCCGCTTTTGTCGTCGCCGCCGAGCACGGTGCGGCCGTCGGAGCGCAGGATGTCGCCGTCGAGGATCGGCGTCACGCCTTCGCCGGGAACAACGGTATCCATGTGCGCGGAGAGCAAAAGCGGCCGGGCAGCGGCCTGATTTCCGGGAAAATGGGCGATCAGGTTGCCGACGTTGCCGCCGACTTTATCGCCGGCGTCATCGATGGTGACGGTCGCGCCCAGCGCCTCCATCTCGCGTTTGAGCCGCATGGCGACGTCGCGCTCCTTGCGCGAAAGGCTGTCGATCTTGATCAGCTCAATGAGCAGGTTTTTGAGGCGCCCCTTGTCGATCAAAGAGGGGTCGTCTCTCGCAGTGTTCAACTCGGTAATCGTGGATGCCATTCGATCTCTCTTAACCGTCTTAGAGAACGTTTTCAATCAGCAAGGCGATTCCCTGTCCGCCGCCAATACAGGCGCTGCCGATCCCGAAACGAGCCCCGCGATTTTTAAGCTCGTAGCAAAGCGTTAGCGTAATTCGCGTCCCGCTGGCGCCCAACGGGTGGCCAAAGGCAATCGCGCCACCGTTGATATTTACCCGCTCGCGTTTTAGGCCCAGCTCCTGTTCTACAACGAGGTACTGAGCCGCAAAGGCTTCGTTTACCTCGATGAGATCCATTTGCTCCAGTGTAAGGTTGCCCCGCTGAAGCGCGCTTCGAATCGCTGACACCGGACCGATGCCCATAAGGGTCGGATCACACCCGGTAATCCCCCAAGAAACGATTCTCGCCAGAGGAACGAGCCCCCTCTCTCTTGCCCGCTCTTCCGTGGTCACGACTACGGCCGCCGCGCCGTCACAAATGCCGCTGGCGTTTCCCGCGGTAACGATACCGTCTTTTTTGAAAGCCGACGGTGAGTCGGCTAGCCCTTGCGTCGTGGTGTCGGGCCGGGGATGCTCGTCGTGGTCCAACACGGCGTCGACGGGAACGATTTCTTTACTCAGTCGCCCTGACTCACGGGCAGCTCTCGCCCTCATCTGACTCTGATAGGCAAACTCGTCGGCTTGCTCTCTGGCTATGCCGAATCGAGCAGCCAGTTTCTCGGCGGTGAGCGCCATCGATAAATCACAGTAGCTGTCAGTGAGAGCGGTCCAGAGCGAGTCCTCGAGTCGCCCTTCACCGAGGGGAATGCCCCAGCGCGCGCCACGGATCACGTGCGGGGCCTGGCTCATGCTCTCCGTGCCGCCCGCCAGAGCGAATTCGGCTTCCCCCAGCAGAAGCATCTGGGCGGCGCTAATGATCGACTGAAACCCAGAGCCGCACAGGCGGTTTACGGTGAAGGCGGGTACGGTTTCGGGAACCCCGGCTCGAAGCGCGATATGGCGCGCCAGGTAGATGGCGTCGGCGCTCGTCTGGAGCGCGTTGCCGAAAACGACATGGTCGATGTCTCGGGCAACAATACCGGCCCTCTCTATGGCCGCTCGGGCGGCCACGACTCCAAGATCGGTTGCGGTAAAATGCTTAAGAGCACCGCAAAATTTTCCGAACGGGGTGCGGGCGCCGGAGACAATGACGATCGTTTTTTCCCGGGAACGGGCCATGAGCGAAGTTATCACGGAACCCTCTAGAGAGGCAATTTAGGATCGGCGGAAGGCTAGTGGCAAAACGGCCCCCGATAAGATAATGGAGAACAGGGATAATCCTGTGCGGTCGGAAATTCACAAAGTCGGCGTGATCGGAATCGGTCTGATGGGCAGCGGCATCGCCCAGGTCGCCGCAACCCGAGGCTTTGACACACTTGTGGTGGATCTCGCGGCGAATATCGTTGAAAGGGGGATGGCGCGTATCCGCGAGGGGCTGGAGCGTCTCGTGCAGAGCCACGAGAAATCGGCGGGAAAAACCGGGATCGCCGCCAGCGAAAGGGAACAGATCCTTGGGCGCCTACGGGCGTCAACCGATCGCGAGGAGCTATTGGATTGCGACATCCTCATCGAGGCGATCGTAGAAAACGAGGCGGCGAAGAAAGAAGTCATAGCCTTGCTTTCGGGAAAGGGTTACCAAAAGTTATTGGTGTCCAACACCTCTTCGATCTCCATTACCCGTCTGGCCAATGTCTACAGGTATCCTGATCGGTTCATGGGGATGCACTTCATGAATCCGGTTCCTCTGCAGACCGGCTGTGAGCTGATAAGAGGTTTTCTTACCTCCCCGGAGACTTGGGAAACGGTCACCGCCTTTTGCCGAGAGCTGGGCAAAGAACCGATCTTTGCGGAAGACAAAGTCGGCTTTGGCATCAACCGCATGTTCGTTCCGTTCTTGATCGAAGCGGTGAAGGTTGTGGAAGAGGGAATCATGAGCTGTGAAGACGCGGACAAAACCACTCTTTGTCTGGGTCACAAGATGGGACCGATCACCACTTTGGATTTCGTCGGACTGGATACCACGCTGGCCATCGCAGAGATCTTGGAGACCGAGCTTGGGCCGAGTTACAAGCCACCCGATCTACTGCGCAAGCTCGTAGCCGCCGGCTGTTACGGCATGAAGAGCGACAAGGGGTTCTACCTCTGGGAACAGGGGAAAAAAGTCGGCGTCAATCCGGCGGTGGCGAGATATCAGCGAAGATCAGTCTGACAAAATCCACTGTAGTAACGGTTACCAATAAGTTTACATACCCCTCACCGTGGCCCTCTCCCGCAAGGGGAGAGGGAACCTAAGAAGTCTCCCCTCCCTTGACGGGAGGGGATTAAGGGGAGGGTGATTTATGTCAACATATTCATTGCATTCACTATAGTTGAGGCAGCGCTACTTCCCTTCGAGATGCATCAAAGCAGGGTCCACCAGGTGCTGGATCACCACTCACAGGAAGCGACCCGCTTCGACACCGTGGATGACCCGGTGATCGAAGGCGAGGGAGAGGGGCATGATCTTGCGGACAACGATTTGCCCGCCTCGCACCACCGCGCGATCTTCGATCTTCCCCAATCCTAAGATCGCCACTTCGGGATGATTGATGATCGGAGTGCCATAGGAAGCGCCGACAACCCCATAGTTGGTGATCGTAAAAGTGCTCCCTCTCAGCTCCGGGAGGTCGATCTTTCTGAGCCTCGCTTTCTCGGCGAGCGCGGCGGTCTCCCGGGCCAAGTCCAGAATGCTTTTCCGATCCGCCTCTTTAATCACAAACACGATGAGCCCGTCGCTAGTGTCGACGGCGATTCCCAGATTGTAATATTTCTTGAGGATGATTTCTTGCGTCTCTTCGTCCAGCGTCGCGTTGAAATAGGGGTGGGCCTTAAGCGCGGCGATGGATGCCTTGATCAGAAACGGAAGGTAGGTGAGTTTCACACCCTGTTGTTCCGCGGCCTCCCTTTGTTTCGCCCGGACCTGTTCCAGCTCGGTGATATCCGCATCTTCCCAGATGGTCACCTCGGCAACATGCTTCGAGGCCTCGGCCATGCGCTTGGCGACGGTGCGCCGGATGCCGCGCAAGGGAATCCTTTCAACCGGTCCGTAGCTATCCGCGGCCGCGCCTGGCTGCGCCGCAATCTTTCCCGCCGCCTTCTCGACATCTTCTTTGGTAATTCGGCCGCCCGGGCCGGTTCCCTTCACCCCTGCCAGGTCCACCATCATCTGTCTGGCCAGGGCGCGGACAGCGGGCGTGGCCAGGACGGGGCGGACGACTTCGATCGCTTCGGCGAGCGACCCCACCACGGTGCCGGAATCTTTTCTTGCGGCTTCCGCTGCTGACGCCGTTTCAGCTTCCTCGCGAATGGTGGTTAACAGCGCGCCGACTTTTATGATCTCGCCTTCGTTGCCGTGGAGCGTTTCGATTTTTCCCGTGTAGGGTGAATTGAGCGTGAGGACCGCCTTATCCGTCTCGACCTCGACCAAATCCTGATCCTCCTTCACCCAATCCCCTTCCTTGACCAGCCAGCGAACGATTTCCCCCTCGGCAATCCCTTCGCCCACATCTGGGAACTTGAATTCATGGAGCACGGGTGCCTCCTCATGCTTTAGAAGCTGATGACCCGGTTAACCGCGTCCACCACCCGTTCGGCACTGGGCAGATAGTATTTTTCCAACTTCGGCAGCGGCATCACCGTATCGAATCCGGTCACTCTCTCTACCGGGGCCTCCAGATGGACCAGGGCTTTTTCGTTGATGCGGGCGACGATCTCGGCGCCGACACCGCAGGTGGCGGGGGCCTCGTGCACCACCACCGCCCTATGGGTCTTTTTGACGGACTCGATCATCGATTCTGTATCCAAAGGGGATAAAGTTCTGAGGTCTAGGACCTCTGCGCTAGTGCCGCTCTTTTCCATCAGCATGGCCGCTTGGAGCGTGGGCTGGAGCATCGCTCCCCAGGTAATTAGTGTGATGTCGGTTCCCTCCAAGACGATTCGCGACTCTCCAAGGGGGATGAGATATTCTTCTTCGGGAACTTCCTCCCTCAAAGAACGGTAGATTTTTTTCGGCTCCATAAAGATAACCGGATCGGGATCTCGGAGGGCGGCGACAAAAAGGCCTTTGGATTCATAGGGAGTGGAGGGAACGACGACTTTGATGCCGGGCGTATGAACAAAATAGGCTTCGTTGCTATCCGAATGGTGCTCCGGCGCTCGAATGCCACCGCCGTAGGGGAGTCTCACGACCAGCGGACAGTGGTAACGCCCCCGGGACCTGGTCCTGATTCGTCCCGCATGGTCGGCAAGCTGCTCCATGGCGGCGTAGACAAAGCCCTCAAATTGTATTTCGGCAACGGGTCTCAGGCCATAAACGGCCATGCCGATGGCCACCCCGACGATCGCCGATTCCGACAATGGCGTGTCCATGACGCGGGTTTCGCCAAAGGTATCCAACAATCCCTGGGTGACCCTAAAGACGCCGCCATTTCTGCCCACATCCTCGCCGAGGAGGAGCACTCGAGGGTCTTTCTCCATCTCTTGTCTCAAGGCCAGATTGATCGCTTCGACCATCGTGAGCTTAGCCATAGAGAACATCCTTACTCTCCGATCTCTCTTTTCCATCCACTTTTAGAAAATTTTCCATTTGCTCCTTAAGCTCCGCGGTAAGCTCTTCGAATGTAAAGCCGAAGATGTCCCGCGGATCAGGAGGAGGGAGGCTTTCCTCTACGCGGACCGCTCGCTCTACTTTCTCCTTCGCGTTCGAACGCACCGCCTGATCGTACGCCTCGCTCCAAAGATTCCTTTTCTCCATGTATTTCTTTAGACGCCTGATGGGGTCCTTCGTCTTCCATTGTTCGACTTCCTCGCGGCTGCGATAGCGGGAGGCGTCATCCGCGGTGGTGTGGTCTCCCAGGCGGTAGGTTAGGCATTCGATGAGAGTCGGCCCCTTTCCCGCTTTCGCCCGGTTAAGCGCTTCGCTGGCCGCTCGGTAAACGGCGAAGACATCATTGCCGTCGACCCGGATGCCCGGGAAGCCGTAGGCGAAGGCTTTCTGGGCTAACGTCTTCGCCGCGGTCTGTCGCTTGAGCGGAACAGAGATCGCCCACTGATTGTTTTGGCAGACAAAGACGACGGGCGCGGAGAAGACGCCGGCGAAATTGAGCCCTTCATGGAAATCTCCCTTGGAAGTTGCGCCGTCGCCCATGTAGGCCATCACTGCGATGGGATCTCCCTTAACTTTGGCTGCCAACGCCACCCCGACGGCTATGGGGATCTGAGTGGCCACGGGAATGGTGATGGGGAAATCGTTCAATCCCTCGGGTATCTGGCTGCCG
The DNA here is from genome assembly GCA_016183145.1 of Deltaproteobacteria bacterium. Lineage (GTDB taxonomy): Bacteria > Desulfobacterota > Binatia > UBA9968 > UBA9968 > JACPFE01. Next base: position 8,235 of record JACPFE010000629.1, read on the forward strand.
CGTTCATCGCCTGCCCAATACTGGAGGATCATGTGTATGGGCAGGCCGCGGACAAACGAGGCGCCCGGCTCTCTGAACGCGGGAAACATCCAGTCGGCGGGCCGCAACGCAAAGGCGCTGCCGACTTGCGCCGCTTCTTGCCCGTAGATCGAAGCGTAGGTGCCGAGCCGCCCTTCCCGTTGGAGCTTGAAGGCCTTCTCGTCGAAGGTCCGGGCGAGGACCATCGACTCGAAGAGCTTCTTTATTTCCTCATTGCTTAACGGCGGGCGAAGCTCTTCGTCGCAAATCCCGTCTTCGTCCAAGATCTGGAGCCACTCTACGCTGCAGGTCTCGATGACCATCTTCGGCATGAGGATTCCTCCTAGATAAAAATACCACCTTACGGATAACCAACAACTGCCGGCCCGTAACGTAACTTCTCAATAGTTATATTACACCCCTTCAAGTTTTTTGTGAATCTGATAAAATTTTTTGATAGACTTTAGCGAGATCTCGATGGCTCACCGCGGTAATGGACAATGTGGCAAGCCTCTGCATCGGCGGCGGTGAGGCGGTGGCGATGATGGTGGAGAGAGCATGAGCGCGGGCTTCACCCGCGCGTTCAATCGGTTTAAGCCGTTCAAATCGTTCAAGCCGTCTTCGCAGGTTCCAACGGTTTGAACGGAGCGAAGCGGTTGAACGTAGCGTAGCGATTGAACAGCTTGAACATGTTCAGCGGGGAAATTAAACGAGATCGCCAATATGGACTTTGAGTTGACTGAAGAACAGCGGCTGGTGAAGGAGACGGCGGCGGCCTTCGCCGAAAAAGAGGTAAAGCCGGTCGCCC
>JACPFE010000626.1 GCA_016183145.1 Deltaproteobacteria bacterium
AAAGGCGGATGTTCTTCTGGGCGGGCCGGTGCGCTCCGAGGCTGCCCTGGCGGCGATGGATCTCATCGCCAAGCATAAAAAGGTATCGATCCTGACCACCGGGGCGTTGACTCCAGCCTATCATCGTCGCGTCGGCGAGGATTACAACAAGTACAAATATCTGTTCAGAATCACCAGCGAGGCCGGACAACTGTCCAAGGAGGCCGTGGACTTGTTCGAGGGCGTGAAGCAGGAGCATGGCTTCGACCGCATTTTCATCATGGTCCAGGATGTCGCCCACGCGCGCGCCATCGGCGACCTGGTGGGAAAAAATCTCGGGCAGAAAGGCTGGAAGGTTTTGGGAACCGAGGTCTATCCCACCGGCGCGCTCGATTACTCCACCGGATTGCTCAAAGCGCGGGATCAGAAGGCGCAAGTGCTCTTTGTCTGGATGGATCATCCGGAGATCGCCATTCTGGTAAAGCAGTGGCGGGACTTAAAAATTCCGGTGCTCCCGATCGCGGGCATCTCCAGCGCCGTGGAACAGCCGGGAGGCTGGGCGAATACGGACGGAGCGGTCGCCTACTGGGTCGCCTCTCCCGCCAACGCGGGCAATGCGCCGTCCAATGCGACGCCGCTGACGGCGAAATTTTACCAGGCCTACGCGAAGCGCTGGCTGGTGGAGCCCGAGGGGTATGGAACCTCGACCAGCTACACGGCCGTCTATGCGCTGGCGGACGCGATCGCGCGGGCGGGCTCGTTGGATTCGGACCGGCTGGTGGCGGCGCTGGAAAAAACCGACATGGTGAGCGTCTACGGCAAGATCGCCTTCGACCCTAAGACGCACCAGGTCATCCCCAGTTATGATCCGAAGCAAGGGGCGGTCGGGACCTGGTTTCAATGGCAAGACGGCAAACGCGTCGTCATCTTTCCGAGCACCATTGCGGTGGGGAAGATTCGGATTCCTCCGGTGCTGACGCAGGCAAAGGGCGAAACGAAGTGATGGTATGCTGCCATCGCTTCTGATCTATGGCCTTATCAACAGCGTCACTTTAGCGATCACCGCGCTGGGATTTTCTCTCACCTACGGTATCAGCCGGGTGGCCAACTTCGCCCACGGCGCGCTGTACGTCCTGGCCGGCTTTTCCATGTGGTTCTTTCTCAACCGTCTCCTGCTGAATTATTATCTCGCCGCCGCCTTAGCCATACTCCTGACCAGTTTGATCGGCGCGGCCATCTATCGCCTGGCGCTCATCCGCGTGCGCGGCATGCCGCTGTTGGAAATCATCGTCACCTTCGCTCTCGGCAGCGCCGCGCTGGAGGCCTTGCGCTATTTCGGCTTTCTCGGTTCCCACTACAGCTTGCCGCCCATGATTCGCGGCACCGTGAATCTGCTGGGTGTCCCGGTGGACCACCAGCGGGTCGCGCTGGTGGTGGTCGGAGCTTCGTTGGTGCTTTTCCTGTGGCTGTTCACGCGGCACACCCGGATTGGTCTTGCCTTTCGCGCCATGGCGCAGGATGAGCAGGCGGCGATGATGGTGGGGATCGACTCCGATTTCATGGCGACGTTAAGTCTAGCGCTCGGCTCCGCGTTGGTCGCGCTGGCCGCCGTGGTCGTGCTGCCGCTAAGTTTCATCGCCACGGAGTCCGGCTCCAATATTTTAGTCTCCGCCATCGCGGTATGCATTCTCGGCGGGCTCGAGATCACGGCTGGCGTCCTCGTTGCCAGCCTGCTGATCGGCTACGCGCAAATCATCACCGTCACCTATCTCGGACCGCATTACCAGATGATCGTCGCGCTGCTGGCGATTCTACTGACGCTGATCCTGAAACCTTCGGGCCTCTTTGGGCAGCAAAAGGAACTGGAAGAAAGAGTCTAGATAAGGAATGAGAAGCGGAGACAAATCTCGAAACTCGAAGTGCGAGATAAAACGCACGAAATTCGAAGCACCAAATCCGAAACAAATTCAAACGACCAAAAAAGCACAAAATTCCAAACAAACGCGATGCGGATTCGTCGTTTTGAATTTTCCGAGTTTGAGTTTGATTTGGCTGTTCGTTTGTTTCGGATTTGGATATTCGGATTTAGGATATTGTTACCGTTGCATGCTGGCGAGAGAAATTCTTAAACGCGTTTTCGCTGCACACTTAAAACAGAGAGTCTAAGAATGGCCCGGCGTTTGGAAAGAATAGATCGGCCGATCAAAGTGTTGACCGAGGATATCTACGCGCTCAGCTCGCTCAAGACCATGCTCTACGTCGCGCTGCCGCGGCTGCTCCCCACGCTGCTCGTCCTGCTCATTCCGGTTGCGGCTCCCAGCGACTATTTTCAGAGAGTCGCCACTCTGGCGGCGATCTATGGCCTGCTCGCGCTAAGCTGGGACTTTATCGCGCTATCGACCGGCCTGGTTTCGCTGGGCCAGGCGCTCTTCTTCGGCGTCGGCGCGTATCTCGCCGGCCTGCTTAATTTGCAACTGGGATTGCCTCCGTCTTTGACGCTGCTACTTGCGACGATCATCGGCGCCACGATCTGCACCGCGCTGTTAGCTCCCTGTCTGCCGCTGCGGGGAATCTACTTTGCGATGACGACGCTGGTCTATCCGCTTTTGATGGCGCGCACCATCGAGGCCACGGCGATCGTCGGCGGAACCGACGGCCTGGTCGGCGTCGCTTCTTTCCCCGGCATCTGGTCCGAGCGCTATCTCATCTTGATTTTTCTCCTGGCCGCTACTTTTTCAGTACGGCGGCTCATGACCACGGATTTCGGCCTCGTGCTGCGTTCCATCAGCGACAACGAGCAGGCGGTAAGAGCCTCGGGAATCAACGTGAGCTATTACAAGCTCATCGCGGTTTGGATCGGCGCCGCGCTCGGCTCATTTGCCGGCGCTTACTTTACCCACCTCTATATGTTCGTCGGGCTTTCGGCTTTCTCCCTCGATCTCTCCATCTTGCCCATCGCCTGCGCTGTCGTGGGTGGTTTGGGCACGCTGGCCGGACCGGTGTTGGGCGCCTTTATTTTGGTCCCGTTGGCGGAGATGCTGCGCGACCTCGGCACGCTCAGGATCGTTGCCTACAGTCTTCTTTTAGTGGCGCTTGTCTTATTCAAGCCGGAGGGGATTC
>JACPFE010000610.1 GCA_016183145.1 Deltaproteobacteria bacterium
ATCGATGATGTCGTCGTCGCTCTCGCCCATGCCGATGATGCCGCCGGAACAAGTTGACACGCCCGCCGCCTTGACGCTCTCGATGGTGGCGACGCGGTCGTCAAAGGTGTGCGTCGTGACGATTTCCGGGTGGTGCTGGCGGCTCGTGTTGAGATTGTGATTGATGCGTCCGACGCCCACCTCTTTGAGCCTGCGCACCTTCTCCTCGTTCATCAAGCCCAGCGAGCAGCAGATGTTGATGCCTACCTTTTCCCGAATCTCGCGCACCGCAGCGGCGATCTCTTCGATTTCCTTGTTGGTCGGGCCGCGGCCGCTGTTGACGATGCAGTATCTGACCGCGCCGGCGTCCTTGGCGGCTTTGGCGCCTTCGACAAGTTTTTCCTTGGAGAGAAACGGATAGCGGTCGATGGGCGCTTCGGACACGGAGGATTGCGAGCAGTAATGGCAGTCTTCGGGGCACAGGCCGCTCTTGGCGTTCTGCAGCATATGGATCTGCACGCGCTTGCCGTGATAATGATGACGCACTTTAAACGCCGCGCTCAATAGCTCCGGCAATTCTTCTTCGGCAGCGTCGAGCACCGCTTGCAGTTCATCGCGCTCGGGAACGATGCCCTGAAGCGCTTTATCCGCCAACAATTGGAAATCCATTCACACCTCCGAAATTAGCAAGTTTCTAGCATGCGCTATCGGGTCTTGCAAATGTCGCGGATGCCAGGCGTGCAAACAGTTATGTCGATGGATCGGTCCTTATCGGAAACCCGTGAAGCTTACTCGGTCAGAGACGACGGTCATCTTTTGCGGTGGATTTATCATTAACGGCTTCTGAATTTTGCTTCTCAAGGGCCAGCGCTTTTACCTTCTTTAGATCCACTTTTCCCGACCCGAGCAGGGGAATCGATTCGACCGGGTAGAGATTTTCCCGCTTGGGAATCCACAGTTTCGGCAGTGCGGAGCGGTTCATCTTGTCCCAGAGCTCATCGGCGGCAACGCTGTTTTGATTGTAGAACGCGACGAGCCGTTCGCCCTTTTGCTCATCGGGAACCGCGATGACCACCGAGGCGGCGCTGCCGAGGATTTCGTTGATCGCCTCTTCGATCTTCCCATGGGGCACCATTTCACCGCCGATCTTGCTGAAGCGCGAGAGGCGGTCGGTGATCTTGATAAAACCGTCCTCGTCCACGGCGGCGATGTCCCCCGTTACATACCAGCCGTCGCGCATGGCCTGGGCGGTGAGTTCCGGTTGGCCGAGGTAACCAGCCATGACGTTCGGCCCTTTCACTAGCAGCAACCCTTCTTGTCCAGGCGGCAAGCTCCGCTCGGTATCGGGATCGACAACTTTGACCACGACGCCGGGAATCGGGTGGCCAACGGTTCCCGGTTTGTTGCCGATCTGTTTTTCAGCGCCGAGGCTGACATCCGGAATGTTCGCGGACACCACCGGCGCTAACTCGGTGCAGCCATAGCCCTCCAAAAGCTCCAGGCCGAATTTATCCTTGAACCCTTTGGCGATCTGCTCGCGCAGTTTCTCCGCGCCGGCGAGCGCGAAGCGCAGGGTGACGAACTCCTCGGCGCGGCAACGACGCAGGTAACCGGCAAAAAACGTCGGCGCGCTGATGAGCAGCGTCGCTTTGTGCTTTTGCACGGTTTCGCCGATGGTTCTGGCGTCCGTCGGATTGGGATGATAGACGACGCCGAACCCGGCTGCGAGCGGGAGCCACAGAGTGCCGGTGAAGCCGAAGGAGTGAAAGAACGGCAGCACTCCCATCATGCGGTCGCTCGTGTTGAAGTGAATCACCTGGCAGACCCCGTCAATGTTGGAAAGGGTATTGAAATGGGAGAGCATCACGCCCTTGGGCGTTCCGGTGCTGCCGCTGGAGAAAATCACCGTCGCCAGATCGTCCGCCTTTCGCTTGCCGTGATACCGGCGCTCCAGCCAGGCAGTGGGCAGAAGCAAGGAACTTATAAGTGTTTCGATTTTTTGCAGCGGCGTGAATTGTTTGCGCAGCTCTTCAAGAAAAACCATTCCTTCCAGCTTGTCGAGGTTCGCCTTGGACAGGAACAGGCGCGAGGTGAGGATTGTTTTGATTGCGCATTGGCGCAGGGCGGCCGTGAGGTTTTCCTGGCCGGCGGTAAAATTCAAATTCACCGGGACCTTTCCGGCCAGAGAGACGGCGATGTTGGCGAGCGCTCCGCCGACGGAGGCGGGCAGCAGCACACCGACCATGGAATCCTCGGCGCAATGCTTTCGTATCCAGATTTCAAGGAGGCGGCTGCCGATCAAGGTTTTTCCCCACGTGAGTTCGGTACCGGTGGTGTCGGCCATGCAGAACGAAGACCAGCGCCGCTTGGCGACCCGGATGAACCGAGAATGAAGGAGATCACTTGCGCCGCTACGCAGGCGCACCGCGTCGCTTTCGAGCTCCAGGACGGTTTGGCGTACTTCCTGAACGGTGGCGCTCGAGGGTAGCGGGGCGCCGAATGAGACCGTGACCGGGTAAGGAACGAGTTCGGGCCGCTTCCAAAAGAAATGGCCGCCGCGGTAGCTGAAGATGCTACCCCATAATTGATCGAGGTGCACCGGAATGATCGGCACGTCGGTGTCTTCGACGATCTTCTCAAATCCCCGCTTGAAGGGAAGAATGCGGCCGATCCGGCTGATGGCGCCTTCGGCGAAGATGCACACGACATGGCCTGCCGCCAATTCTTGGCGGGCCCGTCGCAGAGACCCGACGATATCGCGCCGGTTCGTTGCCGAGACCGGTATTGCGTTCATTAAGCGGAAAAACCAGTTGAGCCAGCGTATGTCATAGTAGTCGCGGTGCAGCATAAAGCGGATGACGCGATCCGTGGACGCGCCGATCAGCAGCGCGTCGACGAAGGAGACATGATTGGAGACCAGCAGCGCCGGTCCACGGGCGGGAATATGTTCCTGGCCGACGATGCGGATGCGATGGAGCGTATGGGTCAGCAGCCAGAGGATGAAGCGGATAAAAAAGTCGGGCAAGAGATAAATGGCGTACCCTGTCGCCACAATGGTGAGAAAGCCGACGACCAGGATCATCCGATCCGGGCCCATGCCGAGGGGACGATCCATCATCCAGAGCACCGCCGATGCGAGCAAGACTCCCAGGGTGTTGAAAACGTTGTTGGTCGCGATCAGGCGGCCTTTATCCTGACGCCCGCTGCGTTGTTGCAGCAGCGCGTTTAGCGGAACGGCGAAGAGGCCGCCGAACAAACCTAGAAACACCAAGGATGCGGCGGTGAAAACAAACGAATCCTGCGTCAGGAAAAGGACCATGGCGAGGGCGCCCATCCCCATGGATCCCAAGGGCACCAGTCCCGGTTCGATCCGGTCGCCCGATAAACGGCCGGCGGCGAGGCTGCCGGCGCCGATGCCGAGGGCGGCGAAGGTCCAGAGCAGACTGATGCGGGTCTCCCCCAATCGCAATATTTCTTTCCCCAGCAGCGGCAGTACCATCTGGAGAAACGCGCCCAGAAACCAGAAGTACGAAATGCCCATTACGGTGAGCCAAAGCGGCCGATCGTCATAAAGCTTTCGCGTGCCGTTCCAGATTTCCCCGACGGGGTTGAGGTTGAATTTTTTCGCCGAGCCGGAGGGCGGCACTTTGGTAATACCCAGGCTCGTTAGGGTTCCCAACGCCGCGACGGCGATCAGCACGATGCCGATCCAATCGAGCCGTTCTTTCCACGCTTCATAGATGGCCCCACCCAACGACGTGCCGAGAATAATGGCGAGGAAGGTGCTCATTTCAAGCAGCCCGTTGCCGCGAGAGAGGTCTTTTTCGGAAAGCATCTCCGGCAGGATTCCGTATTTCGCGGGGCTGAAGAAAGTGGAGTGGAGACCCATGAGAAAAACGACCGCCAACATCGGCTCCATGCGGTCAGTGAAAAACGCCAGGAGGCCGAAAGTCATGGCGAAAATTTCAAAGACTTTGACGGCCACCAAAACGCTGCGCTTACTATGAACGTCGGCGAGGTATCCCGCGTAACCCGAAAACAGCAAGAAGGGGAGAATAAATAGTCCGCCGATCAGCGGAATATACTGCTTGCCGCCGCCGGCTGCGGCGGGCACGTCGAGGGCAATTAAAGTAATGATGATCTTGTAAAAATTATCGTTGAACGCGCCGAGAAACTGGGTCCAGAAGAAGCAGAAAAAACCGCGGTTTTTAAGAATATCGGTGTAGTTTCCCGCCGCCATAGGGGTGCTTGGGGTACGACCCGCCCTATTGTTCGGTGAAAAGACCGGGCAATGCAAGAGCCTTTCTCGAATTTTAGCGGGCAGATTCACGGGCCGGAAGTTGAGCCCGTTCTTCCATGAAAGCTCGGATCGTAAGCCGGCGCCCTTCGACGGCAGCCGGTTGGCGAATGCCATGAGCGCACATTGCCTGCATCCTTATCTGAGTGGGTTTAGCATCTTCCAATCCCCTGGGAGAATGGGCGCTCGATGCAGGCCAAAGGGCATCTTGGGCCGTAGTGATATCCTTCTCTACTGTAGAGGTTTCCATGCGTTTCAGAAGCTACCCCCTGATCCGGTTTGATCGTAAGTATTTGATATCGCGCGACTCGTGTTGGCGAGAGGGTTTGGCATCGCAGTTGAATATATGACTCAGTCACATTTTTTTTGTGATGAATTGCGAACCTAGAAGGAGGGATTCCATGAAAGTAAACATCAGACAATTATTTTTTCCGGCCTTGATGGCGGCATCTCTTGTCGTAATGCAGGGGTGCCTCGCGACTCGTGACTGGGTGCAGGAACGACTCGACCCGGTAGCCGGGCGGGTCTCTCAAAGCGAGCAGCGCTTGAATCAGGCCGAAGGTCAAATGGGCAGTCTCGGTGGACGCATGACCGGCGCGGAAGGCATGCTGGGTCAGATGGATGGACGGATTGGCCAGGTTGATGCGAAGACGGAAAGAGCACTGAGTGCGCTGGCAAACCTCCGGTTGGAGCGGCGTTTTGTGATCGACATGAAGGAAGGCGCCAACTTCTCATTCAACTCGTCCAACCTGCCGACCCAGGCGAAAAAGGAGATCGATGGATTCATCAGCGATCTCAAGGGCGATGCCGCAGGCATGGACGGCGCGATGTTTCTGGTCGCCGGCCACACGGACAACGTCGGCTCGGAAGATTACAACTACGAGCTCGGCAAAAAGAGAGCGGATGCGGTGAGCCGGTATTTGATCACACAAAAGAAAATGGATCCGCTGCGCGTCGTCACCGTCTCCTATGGGGAGAACGCTCCGATGGTGGAAAATAGCACCGCCCAGGGACGAGGCAAGAACCGCCGCGTCGAGATCCTCCTCTATCGTGACGGAATAACCTCAGCCGCTGCTGCGTCTTCCGCGACGTCTGCGGCGGAACCGCGAGCCGCGCAGCCGCCACAGCAACCGGCCGGCGAAAGACTTTCTCAGCGCTAATCTCGTAAAGATTTCGGGGGGTAGGGAGAAAAAAGGCGGAGCTCATGGCTCCGCCTTTTTTTTGTCGGTATTCCGGTTTTACCGAGGAGGAGTATTCAGAACGATGAGGGCCATGATCTTACGCACGCCCGCCGAGCATGAAAATGGAGGGATTTCCTTCCCCACGGTGCCCTCCTCGACGCGGCATTCCCGCGCACGCGGGAATCCAGGTTTGTTGCGCCGAATTAGCCTGGATACCCGCTTTCGCGGGTATGACGGAACCCAGGCGGGCCTCTTGGTTCTCGTCCCCAAACGGGTATTTTCAAAGGAGGCCACGAAGAGCACGAAGGAAGAAAATTTTCTCTTGAGACTTCTCATGCTCTACTTCATTCCTTCTTCGTGAGCTTCGTGGTGAATCAATTCCCCGCCGGTAGATAACGATTTGCAGGAAAACTGGGATATTCGAATGGCGGACAAGACAAGAATTCTGATCCTCGGCGGCGGATTCGGCGGGATGTACACCGCGCTGGAGTTGGAGAAGACCTTTGGCAAGGAACCCGACGTCGAAATCACGCTGGTCAACCGCGAGAACTTTTTTCTCTTCACGCCGATGCTCCACGAGGTGGCCGCCAGCGACCTCGACATCACCACCATCGTCAACCCGATCCGCAAGATGCTCCACCGCACGAACTTTTTCGACGGTGAGGTGAAATCCATCGATTTGACGAAGAAACGCGTCGTGGTTTCCCACGGCATCGACGCAAGCCATCCCCATGAGAT
>JACPFE010000611.1 GCA_016183145.1 Deltaproteobacteria bacterium
GATGACCTGCCAGATTTCATGCGCGAGTCTTGCGGTCGTCATCGGCTTTGCATCCCAGTCTTTACGAGCCGCTTCAAACCACTCCGCTCTGAGCTGGTTATGGGTCATTCGGTGCCGTTCGGAACGATCCCTGATAAGCGATTCTCTGCCTTTCAAAAACTCCTGGAGGTCGTCAAGCAGCAATGGGAGAACCGCTCGAGTATCTCCAAGTATCGGCAAATCCACCTCTTGGAGTCTTTCGTAGTCGTGTGACCACTTGCTTATCCCCAGATCGCCAAAGCCGATGTCAATGATTCGAGCCATTGGCGAAATCATCGGCAGGTGAGCGCCCGATTCTCGATCGATTTCGAAGAACGTGTTGTAAAGGTCGCGCACATCCAAGGTAAGGATCACGTCAGCTTTGCGAAGAATGTCAGAGCCCGTGAGGCACAAAGGATGGGTGTTGGGGAAGTTCAATCGGCTGTTGAGATCGACCACGGCGGCTCCGAGACTCTCCGCGAGCGCGACGAGCTTGTGAAAAGAGGACGGATTTCGGCCGAGATAGTCTGTAACGATCACTGGATTTTCAGCTCGAGCCAGCATTTCAGCGGCGCGACGAATGCTCGGCAGGTCTCCTTGTACGGGAGCTGGCTGAAGCCTTTCCTTGTTAGGAAGCCGAATCTCACTTTGCAGCTTGGTCTCCTGAAGGGTCATTTCGAAACATACATAGACCGGACCTTGCGGTTCGGTGGTCGCTACCCGATAGGCCCGGGCAAAAGATTCCGGAATGCTGTCGATGCTGAACGGTTGATCATCCCATTTAACGTAGTCGCGAACCGCGTTTCCCTGGAGCGTTGCGTTATGAACCCAATCGATAGACCTGCGCTGGGGGATAGACATCGCCCCACAACCTCCGATCACAACGATCGGCGCCCTGTCCAGGTAGGCATAATAAATTCCGAAAGTGGCGTGCAGCAAGCCGACCACATTGTGGACAATGGCCAGCATGGGCTTGCCCGTAGCCTTCGCATAGCCATGCGCGATGCCGACCGCAATCTCTTCGTGACTACAGGTGATCATTTCAGGAAGGCGGTTGCCGCCGTAGTTCACCATTGAATCATGCAGAGCCCGGAAAGTGGAGCCGGGGTTGAGAGCCGCATACTCGATCTCATAATGCTTGAAAATGTCAACGATGAGGTCTGAGCCAAACTGAGTTTTCATTTCAATGCGACCCCTTGTTCTCGCGTTACCATGTGAACGGTATAGTTAGACGAAAAGACAATAACGCAAGCCAGGCACCGAACCTTGAAGAAGGGGTTTCGGATATGGCAAACCTCCCGCGGACGTGAACCTAGACCGTTTGGAACAGCCCCAATTGCAGAATGACTCCTAACTCGTCCCGCGTAACCCACTCCTCTATAATCCTGTCCGCCTCGAAGCGAAAGATCGCGATGGCGTTCCAGGTCACCGTTTTGCCGGTAATGTCATAACTGCCGAGACGCGAGCGCCAGATACCGCCGCCTACTCCCCGATGAGTTAGCCGCGCCACCACGCGGTCGCCAGAGCCAAAAATGTCGTGGATCTCAGTTCCAAACTGCGAGAATGTCTCCTTGCGGTGCTCCACGACGCCGCGAACGGCATCCAGGCCGACAACGGTTCCTCCAGGGCGGTGCATCACACACTGAGGATGAAAAAGGTCCTCGATGAGTTCCACGTTGCCCTGGTCAAGCACCTTATGAAAGTAGCTCCGCACTACCTGCCTATGAACCGATTCCTGATGACTCAGTTGGATATCAATCGTCATCTTGACTCCACAAAACATCCTAGCTCGGCATATCGCCTGCGCTAACGCGGCGTGCTCCCCTCGCGCAAAACCTCATCGAGTAGCGTCCCATCGACCAACTGCGCGGCGCTGACCGGCCGGTCTATTTTCTGTGCGGCGCGGGCGAAATCAACCATCAGCTGGAACGCCTCCAGGCGCAGTCGCCCCTCTGGGCTCAGCAATTCCAACAACTGGTTGTAGGCCATCGTCGCGATTTCTTGATCCATGGCAAATTCGCGCATGATCATCTGAACCGTTTCCGACCTGTTCTCGCGCAGGTAGGCCATCGAACGCAGGGATGCGCGGATAAATTTCTTGACCAGCTCGGGTTGCTTCTTCATCCGGTCCGCATGCGCCACCACCGACGTTCCGGAAACGTCGACATAGTCCCGGGTCGCGGCAAGCTTGTAGAAACCATCTTTCTCAGCACGAAAGCTATGCGGCGAGCTCAACACCGTGGCCGCGATGTTACCGGCCTTCAAAGCGGCATAGCGCTCCGGCGTGCCGCCCATAGCAAGCAGAACTACATCTCGCTCAGGATTCAATCCACCCGCGAGCAAAACTCGCCGGAGCAGCATGTCTACGAGTCCTCCGGGGTTAAGCGAACCGATGGCCTGACCCCTGAGTTGCGCGATACTGCGATATTTGGGCTGAGCGAACAGCATCTGGTCGACATGCGAGTTGTAACTGCAAACGATCCTGAGCGGCGCGCCGGCGACGAAGGCGGTGACGGCCGTGGTGGTGCTCGTGCCGAAGTCGGCATCGCCAGTAAACACCGCTTTTATGTCGAGTCCGCCGCGCATATAGACAAGACTCACGTTGAGACCTTGCTGTTGAAAGAAGCCTTTCCGCCGGGCTGTATCCAAGATCGGAAAGCTCGTGATTGACTTGCTCGGATAGCTGACGACGACGTTTTGCAAAGCCGGCCCCTGCGCCGTGGCGAGATTTAGGCATGTGAAAATGAACAAGGGAACTGAGAGATAACGCAAGCTAGGCATCGAACCTTCTGGCTCTCCCTTGAGCTTAGAGCACAACCATGGTCACGTCTGTTGATTCTTAATTTTTGCTTCCAACCATCCCAACCACTTTGCCTGAGACAGAGTCAGGTCGGTCCCGCGTTTGACGCGATTGCATTTCCAATCCAGCCAAATGACGGCGCCACGGGCTTGCCCGTGGGATTCCACCAATCCGATTTCTCTTTTGCGCCCCTTACCTCCGGTAAAGCCCTCTGACAAAGCCGGAGTCCTCAAGCTCTTTGAGAAGGCTGTTGTCGATGAATTTTTCCGGCATGACATTTTTCAACGTCTCTTTGGGAAATACTTCCAGAATGGCCTGCACCGACTCTTTCCGCACATATGGAAGCTCCTCCCAGACGTTGGCGTGAGAAGGATAAGAACTCCGCGCCGCCTCCGGAGCTACTTTCAGGCGCTTTACGATGGAGGCAACGGCAAGCTCGGGTCTCTCTTTAGCGACCTGGATGCCCGCTACATAACCCTTTAGAAAGCTCAACACCGTTTGTCGGCGGCTGAGGAGAAACGCGCGTTGGACCTCGATAGCACCTTGTAGGAAGGGGATTTTCAAAGTCGAGAGATCCACCAGTTCGCGAAAGCCCGGTCTGGGAGCTGAGGCTAGGGCGGCATCGACCAGGCCTTTGTCCAGCGACGCAAAGATTTCCGGCAGGCCACCATGGTAGAGATATTTTACATCCTGATCGTTAATGCCCACGGTTCGTAACGCGATGCGAGCAATCGTGTGGGTCGCAGAGCCGGCGCGGCTTACCCCAAGGGTCTTTCCTCGAAGCTCTGCCAGTGTTCTAACTGGAGAATCTTTCTTGGCCCAGATCGATATCACTGTGAAATTCGGCTTGGCGGCGACGAAAACAAGATCGCTCCCGCCAAGGTTGGCGGCGACGGTCGAGGAGCCGCTAAAACCGCCAAACTCCACCGATCCGCTCACCAAGGCCTGAACCGGAGTTGCGCCGCGCGCAAGAATCACCCTGACATCGAGTCCATGCTTATCGAAAAGACCCTGGTCCTCCGCTACCCAGATGGGAGTGTTGGTTAACGTCAACGCCTCATAGATGAAACCGACGGAGATCTTTTTCTCCAGAGGATTTCTTGTCTGGCTATAGGCAAGATACGGAGCAAGTAAAAAGACTACCAGAACGGTTAGTGCGGTTCCTTGTACTATGCTTGAGAGCTTTCGCAGCTTGCGCATATTTTCCAGTGGCTATTCTAAACGTATCGAACCACAATAGAACTCACCGCGGAGGCGCGGAGGGCACGGAGTAAAAAGTTCTTTTGTCAAAAGATACTCCGAACTCTGCGAACTCCGCGTCTCTGCGGTGAAATACTGCTTTGGTTGCGGCGTACCAGCGCCGTGAGCGTTTGTGCCTTGTGGTCACGCCCATCTACGCCCCATGAATTCTGCAAGGCACGCCGCGCAAAGTGACGCCTCCCGTGGAGGGATCATAGTCCGGTCCGCTGGGCGTCAGCATGTTGAGGTTGCTGCCGCTCCAGCCGTAGCCGGACTCGGCCTGCTCGGGGAACCACCAGCCGAACGCTGCGACCACCACGCGGGGGTCCAGACTGCGATTGAAGGACAGCCGCTGCTTGATCTTGCCTTCCTTGGTTTCGATGGTGACCCACTTGCCTTCTTCGAGCCCATATTTTTTCGCGGTGTCCGGATGCAGCTCCACGATCGGGTCCGGCCGGATGATGCGCACCGAGGCGACGCCCTTGAAGCCGCTCAGCATATAGGCTTCCTCTTTAGCGTTGGTGAGCAGCAGCGGATAGTCCTCGGGAATTTCAGGCGTGAGGCGCAGCTCCTCCCATAGCGGCATCGGCGCATAGCCGATTTTTTCGACCCGCTCGGAGTAGATCTCGATCTTTTTCGACGGCGTCTTGTAGTCGTGCCGGCGGTATTCGCGCTTGGCGCGCAGGGTCCTTTGCTCCTTGAATTTTTCGTAGCCCATGCCGCTGGGTTTAAGCATCTCATCCAGGGCCTCATGGTCGTCCTGCCAGAAATCCTCGGCGAGGCCGAGCCGCTTGGCGAGCTCGTTGATGATCTTGGTGTCCGGCCAGCATTCGCCGGGCGGATCGACGAGCTTGGGATGAGCGCGAATCTCTTCATACCATCCCGGCCAATATCCCAGTTCCTCGTGCTCCATCGCCCAGGCGGCGGGCAGCACGATATCCGCCAGCGCCGCCGTCGGGGTCATGAACAGTTCCGAGATCACGATAAATTCGAGCTTCATCAACGCCCGGTAGGTCTCCTTCGAATTGGGCCAGCTCACCACGGGATTGGAGAGAACGAACATCGCCGCCTTGACCGGGCAAGGGTCCTCCTCGAGGATCGCCCGCGTCAGCACATGCGGCGGGATGAAGGCGGCGCGCTGCGCGAACTTGAATCTCTTGCCGAGAATCTTCTCCGCTCTCCTCGGGTATTTTTGCAGCAGGAAAAAGTTTCCCGGCCTGGTATAGGGCGGAGCGGTGAGCACCACGTCGCCGCCGGGCACGTTCACGTTGCCGCAAATCGCTCGCATAATCGCGATGGCGCGGGTCGTCTGAAAACTATTAACCAATTGGTCGACCGCGTTGCCCGTCTGCATCGCCGCCGGTTCGGTTTGGCTATACATTCTCGCGAACTGCTCGATCTGATGGCGCGGCACCCAGGTCAACTTTTCAACCTCATCGAGCGCATAGGTAGCCACATGCGCTTGCAGCTTTTCGAAGCCGACGGTCCAGTTGGCGACGATCTGCTCGTCATAGAGCTTTTCTTCGACGATGACTTTCAGTACTCCCGCGATGAAGGCACCGTCGCTGCCGGGCTTCAGCCTGATCCACAGATCGGCAAGTCGCGCCACGTCGGTTTTCTGAGGATCGACCGCGATCAGCTTCGCGCCGCTCTCGAGCGAGCGCTCCAGAGATTCTCTTCTAAAACCTCCGGTGGTCTGATTCATATTGCTGCCCCACATGACGATCAGGGCAGGCAAGTGTTCGTCGTCACACACGACCGGCGATCCGTAGGTAAACGTGCCGGCCATCGCCTTGGGGATACCGCATGACCAGCCGGGCGTGACCACCGTCGGGGTGCCAAAGGCGGTGGCAAGGCGCTGCGCGAACGCAAACTCCATTCCCTTGGGCTCGCCCAATCCGAACGCCACGCACTCGGGCCCGAACCGCTGCTTCACCGCGTTGAATTTTTCCGCGATGGTATCGAGCGCTTCATCCCAGGAAATCCGCTGCCACTTCCCTTCGCCGCGCGCGCCGACTCTCTTTTGCGGGTAGAGCAGCCGGTCCTTGTGCCCCATCACTTCGGGGATCGTGAAGCGCCCTTTGTTCAGCGCGCACTGCTCGGCGTAGAGCCCGCTCTCCATGTCCGGTTCCAGATCGACGAGCTTGCCGTCCTGGACAATGGCCTTCATGCTGCAGTGGCCGGCACAGAGATGGCAGAAGGTGAAAACCTCGGTGCTCGGTTTTGCTTGTTCAGCACCGAAATTTGCCTGGCGCGCCCCTTCGTCGGGATGGATGAAAGATTCCATCGTCGGACTGAAGCCGGGATCGCCGGTGGTAAGCTTTTCCATCGTGACGATGTCCTTGCCATCGGCATCTACGGCCAGCACCAGACAGGAGTTGACGAGCTTGCCGTCCAGCGAAACGGTGCAGGCGCCGCATTCGCCGACGCTGCACCCCTCTTTGGTCTTCGCCATCCGGAAGTCTTCGACGAGCATTTCCAGGAGCGTGCGGCTTGGCTCCACTGCCATTTCCCGGACCTTGCCGTTGACCTTCAATCGAGTCGTGTATTTCATTCTTGCCCCGCGATCATGTTCTGGCCAGGGAAGCTAAGTGTGCGGGGTTCGTCATTCCCGCGAAAGCGGGAATCCAGGGAAGGGGTGGAAGCGGACTGGATGCCCGCTTGCGCGGGCATGACGGAGAGAGGCTGGGCCTCGCAACAGGAGTGAGAGAAACGCCCATGGGCCGGACTCCAACATCTACTTACTATTAAAGTCATTACTAGCACACTCGCTCCCGCAACAGGCGCCGATCAATCTTGCCCTGCCCGGTTTTGGGCAGCTCATCGAGAAACTCGAAGGCGCGCGGTATCTTGTGCGGCGCCAACCGCTCCCGGCAAAATCGCTCCAGCTCATCCCGCTTCTCCGCAATACCCTGGGCGCCGTCCCGCAGCGCGACGAAGGCCTGGATCTTCAACAAACCGTCCCCGTCCTTGATCCCCAACACCGCGCACTCGCCGACACTGGGACACTCCTGGAGCGTGCGTTCGATTTCCAGGGGCGACACCCATACTCCGCTTACCTTTACCATTTCATCGGCGCGCCCGATATACCAGAAATAGTCCGCTTCGTCCTGGATGAAAATGTCTCCGGTATTGATCCATTCGTCGCCGAGAAAAGTCGCCTTCGATTTTTCATGCTCGCGGACGTAATATTGAGCGGCGGCGTCGCTACGCGTGAGCAAAAGCCCCGGCTCTCCTCTGGGAACTTCCACTCCCTCCTCATCGACGAGCTTGATCTCTGCCAATGGCGTGACTTTCCCTGAACTCCCAGGTCTGACCGCGCCCGGTCGATTGCAGAGATAACCAATGCCGGACTCGGCGGAGCCGAAGCGATTCACCACCTCGCTGCCGAAATTAGTTACCCATTCCTCATGAAGCGGTGCCGCGAGGACTTCCCCTGAGGAAAAGCAGAGGCGAAGGCAGCTTAAGTCAGAGCGCTCATCTGCGGGTGTTTGAATCATCGCCCGCATCATCGTGGGGACATTGAGCAGGACTGTAGGCTGGTACTTCGCGATAAGGGAGAATACCAACGCCGCAGTTGTCCTCTCCTCAAACAGAACGACTGCGGCGCCGCTCCGTAACGGATACAACAATCCCAGATCGCGGGCGTAGTGAAAGAATAGTTTCGGCACCCGCAGAACGATATCGTCATCGCGGTACGCGAGGATGTGATTGAAGGACTCGTAAGAGATGGCGCCATCGCGATGCATATGGGGAACGCCCTTGGGCTTGCCGGTGGTTCCCCCCGAGAAGTTCCAGAACGCCAGGTCATCGCGGTGCGTCGGCTCGACCTCGAGCCGATCATCGGCGGACTCAATCATCTCGCCCAGACTGAATTCTCCTCGCTTGAGATCCCGGACGCCCTCGCCCGCAACTAGAAACGCTTTGGGATACCTCGCGCCCCTGGCGCCTTCCCGCACCTTTGCCCGCGTCGTCTTGTCAACCACCACCACCTTCGGC
>JACPFE010000612.1 GCA_016183145.1 Deltaproteobacteria bacterium
CATAATAGGCGCGAGACGACGCATCGCCCCACGCGCCCCCATCCAGCAGAAGCCCCGCCGCCCTGAGCTTCTCCTGTGCCTGGGCAAGCATCGCCTTCAACTCGTCCTTCACAAGGCCACGCCTTCACGCATGATATTGCAAGCCAAGGGGAATGCTTGACTGCGTCGCCATTCCTCATCGCTCCGAAGGATCGTCGCCACCAAGACCCCATAGCGATCCATGAGCCCCCGCTCAACGTCCAGCACGATGGCTCGCAGCTCGGGCGTGCGCTCATCGACGACCACCAGCATGTCATAATCAGCCCCTTCCCCAGCGTCCCCTCGTGCCCTGGAGCCAAAGAGCAGCATCTGCCGCACGCGAGGCCCCAGCCTCTCTCGCAATTCCGTTGCAAACGTCTGGACGACCTGATCCATTTGCCCTACCGTGGCGATTCCGGGACTACCGGGGGACTCTCCCCCTTGCTGGCAAACACTTTAGGCCAAAGCCGGCGCCATATCCAGAGAACCCTTCCATGTGCGTCCATAGCGTCGTTGCGTCTGTTGGGCCGTCGAGTCGAGCCAAGCTAAGAGCTAATGGGGCCGCGTCTTGAATCTTGATTTCCGCATCTATGTTGGTTGCACTGCAAAGTCGCCTTTGGTTCCGACAATTACCGTGACAACTAAGGGCAATCGATTAATCGCATCTATGGAGAGGACGAGAACGGGACGTTGCCCCGCCTGTTCTCGTCCCTGAACAGGATTCAGATTGACAAAATAACTTTCGCCGCGCTGGATCGTCATTAAGCTGGATCCAATCCATCAGCTTCCATAGACGCGAACTCTTCGTTGATTTCTCGCAGTTCCCTTTGAATGTCGGGGTCGGCTGCCATGAGCACCAGTTTATTCTCTAGGTCGCTCTGCGCTCCGAGGTTCTTCCGAAGTCGCTGTGCAACGTATTCAAGCAGTGCAAGTTGTTCAGCAACGGACAGTTGATCAATGTGTGCTTCGAGCTCAGACAAAACTCCGAGATTCATAGTGGAATCCTCCCTACCGAAAGTCTCACCGCTAATACTAGCATTTTTGTGCGAGGTGGCACCAATTCACCGGCTAAGGGGGAATGCCGTTAGGCGTCAGGGGTTAGGCCTCAAGAATTTCGAATGGCGTATTTTGGATTTCGAATTTTCTTAATCAGCGAACCGCGGTGCGGCGTTCGTCACGTTGTTCGCGCACCAGGTCAGACAATTGGCCGGTAATCTTGGCCAGGCTTGCGCGGACATCCCGCAGATTGACCGCGGGTCCCGTAAATTCGCTAAGAAACTGTGCAAGAGAAGACAGCCGTCGTTTCTCGCCAGCCAAGGAGTCGATAAAATCTAACACTTCAGCGATTTGCTGAGCCTCTTCCCAACTTGGTCGTACCCTGCGGTAGGACCCGGGACCCGAAACCGGACGCCTAAGATCCAGCCCCCTCGTCACACGGCGACCACGTCGGCGGCGTCGATCTCCACCGAGGCTCCCTGGCGGATCAGGGTGACGGTGATCACGAGCCGGGCGGACCGGTTCTTCCGAACGAGCCGGCCCTGCACGCCCTTGAGCGGACCCCGGACGACCTCCACCTCCATGCCTTCCTCCAAGAAAGGACAGGGGTCGTATCGAAGAGGGCCGGTAACCAGGAGTTGAATCGCTTCCACCTCCGCCTCCCTGACAGGCTCGATCGCACCGCTGGTTCCCAAGATAGAGAGCACCCCCGGCGTCTTCAACACGTGGAGCTTGTGGGCGGGGTGAAACCGGACGAAGCAGTACTGCGGAAAGAGGGGCGTGGCGATGAGCTTTCGCCGGTCCTTCCACTGGCTCCACCGGCTCCAGAGCGGGAGGAACGGCTCAAGACCGCGCCTAGCGAGTTGATCCTGAACCATCTTCTCATGGCGAGATCGCGTCCAGACTGCGTACCACGCCGCTCTATCACTGGTTCCGGACACGCTCCCGCCCTCTCACTTACAGTGGGTTCTCTCCTGCCGCGTCTTCGGAACGCCTACGCACTTTCAGCCAGCCCTCCTCCGTGCTGAGGGCCACGACCCAATTCAGCCGATTCGACCCTTCGACTCGAACCCCGGCCTTGTCCCGGGACTCTCGCTCAGGATTCCGCCCCACGGGATTGCCCGTGGGGCTCTACACCTAACGCCCTCTATCCTTTCTGTTCTCGGTCACTCCGGCCTTCAGAGCGTGGTAACGCTGACGGTAGCCGTCATGTTGCAAAAATAAATGGGGTTAGACTCGAATTTATATGATTCCGCGGAAAAAGTCTTTTCGGCGAAATGAGAAAAAGATTTTCTCTCACAAATACCCTACAATCGATTTTCTGAACCGAGTTAATAAAAGATCGGCGAGGTAAGAACCGTCCTGTCCAGCGATGCCAGTAATGAGTGCTCGTTTCACGCTTCGTTGTCCGAAAAATGTCCCCCCTTAAGTCTTCGCGGCGCTCGCCTCTTCTTTGTACACTGTTTCGAGTTTATTGTGAAGGAATATTCACCACAGAGACACAGCGCGGCGAAGCCGCAACCAAAATGAGTCGCTCTTAGAATTTCTCCCCAATGAGCGCAAAGGCCGCAA
>JACPFE010000633.1 GCA_016183145.1 Deltaproteobacteria bacterium
AAACCAAAACGGCGATCATCTCCATCGCAAATCTAAAAGCCGATGATCTGCCCGTGCTGCGACAGGCAATTCAAGCGCTGCCGGGCGTTGGAAAAATCGACTTCAGCCTGGAGCGCAGCGTCGCGGTCATCGACTTCGACCCCGGCCAGTCGCATATCGATGATTTCTTGCGCGCGGTGTTAAAGGCGGGATTTCAGGTACTTTAGGAGGTCGAGGATGGCAATTTTCGATCCTCTATCTTCCATCCTCAATCCTCGTTCTTGGCACTTAGTCCCCCGCCACCGTCATTCGCGAAACCTTCACCGTCGGCGCGGCGATTCGGCCGCGCATCTCGAGGTCGTTGCCGATCATGTCGATGTCTTGGAAGATTTGTTTCAAATTGCCTGCGATGGTGATTTCTTCCACCGGATAGGTCAACTCGCCGTTCTCGATCCACAGACCCGCGGCGCCGCGCGAGTAGTCGCCGGTGACCATATTGACGCCGAAACCAATCAGCTCGGTGACGTAGAGTCCGGCCTTCACCGAACGAATGATGTCGTCCGGCGAGTGGGCGCCGGGAGCCAGGTAAAAATTCGCCGGCCCGACGCCGGGCGGTTCGCCGACGGAGCGCGAGGCATTTCCGGTGGAGGCCATGCCCAATTTTTTTCCGCTGTAAGTGTCCAACAGGTAGCTTCGCAACTCCCCCTTGTCGACGATGAGTTTCTTCTTAATGGGAAGCCCTTCGCCGTCGAAGGGCCGCGAACCGAGAGCGCCCGGAATCGTCCCGTCGTCGATGACCGTCATCAGCTCCGAGGCGATTTTCGTTCCGAGCTTGCCGATCAAGAACGATGCTCCTTTGTAGAGCGCATAGCCGGAGATCGCTGATGATAGGTTGCGAAGTAAAGAGCCAGCCATCTCCGGATCGAAGACTACGGGAACCTCGCAGGTCTTGACCTTGCGTCCGCCAAGGCGCCGGAGCACGCGCTGCGCGGCCTTCTCGCCCACGCTCTTGGGCGGTTCGAGCCGGGCGAATTTCCGATTCGAAGAGTACCAGTAATCGCGCTGCATCGAGCCGTTGAATTTCGCCACCGGCGCCACCGAATGGCCGAACGTCGACCCGGTGTATTCACCCGAGAAACCTTGACTACTGGCGTAGATCACCCGGCCGAAGTGGTTGGAGAATTCGCCCCCTTCGGAATTGATGATGCGCGCGTCGTAGGCCAACGCGCTTTTCTCCACAGCCAACGCCATTTGAATTTTTTCATCCACGGAAACGGAGCGGGCCGCATCATCGCAGAGATCGAGATCGGGAATTTCGCGCGCCAGCTCTTCGGCCGCCGGCAGGCCGCCACAGGGGTCCTGGGCCGTGGCGCGGGCCATCCGTGATGTATCTTCGACCAACCGCTCGACCGATTGCCGTGAAATATCCGAGGTCGATGCCGAAGCCGAGCTGTTGCCACAGAAGAGCCGCAACCCAAGCCGCTTTTCTCCCGCCTGGCTGATTTTCTCGACCTCGCCCATGCGCACGGTGACGAAAAATGAATCGCCTTCCGCCATCACCACGTCGCCCTGCGTAGCGCCCTTGGCCTTAGCCATCACTAAAATTTCGCGCGCTAGATCCTGACTCAACTCCATTCTTTCCATGGTTTCACCCGTTTTTTCGTTCCAAAGGTTCCATTCGTTCCAGGAGTTCCAATCGTTTCGGGATCTCCAATAAATGAACTATTGGAACGATTTGAACGTTTGGAACGACTGGAACCTAAACGATTACCCTCTTGTTCCTCCGACGGTTAACCCGTCGATCTTAATCGTCGGCAAGCCAACACCCACCGGCACCGATTGGCCGTCCTTGCCGCAGGTGCCGACGCCTTCGTCGAGCTTCAGATCCGCTCCGACCATCGAGACGCGCGTGAGCACGTCGGGCCCGTTGCCGATAAGCGTCGCACCCTTCACCGGTTTGGCTACCTTGCCGTCTTCGATCAGATAGGCCTCGCTGGCGGAGAAGACAAATTTTCCGCTAGTGATATCGACCTGCCCGCCGCCGAATGAAACCGCGTACAGGCCCTTTTTCACTGAGCGAAGAATATCCTCCGGCGGGCTCTCGCCGGCCAACATGAACGTGTTGGTCATGCGCGGCATCGGAATGTGAGCATAGCTCTCGCGCCGCCCGTTGCCGGTGAGCGGCATCTTCATCAGCCCGGCATTGAGTTTGTCTTGCAGATAGCCTTTGAGAATCCCTTTTTCGATCAAAACGGTCCGGTGCGTCGGCGTACCTTCGTCGTCCACGTTGAGCGAGCCGCGGCGCGACGGGATCGTGCCGTCGTCAACCACCGTGCACAGCTCCGAGGCGACTCGATGGCCGATGCGGTCGCTGAACGCGGAGGTCTTTTTGCGGTTAAAGTCGCCTTCGAGTCCATGGCCGATCGCTTCGTGCAAGAGTATGCCCGGCCAGCCGGGTCCCAATACGACGTCCATCGTCCCCGCCGGCGCGTCCTCAGCGCTCAAGTTCAGCACCGCCTGGCGCACCGCCTCGCGGGCGTAGCGTTCATAGTCTTTGCCATCGACGAAGAAGCCGAACTCGACGCGCCCGCCGCCGCCGAAGCTGCCGACCTGGCGATTGCCGTTCTCCTCGACGATACAGGTCACGTTGAGGCGGGTGAGCGGCTGAATATCTCCCACCACCATGCCCTGCGACGACGCGACTAAAATAACCTTGTATTCGGCGCCGATGGAGACCAACACGTTTTTTACACGGGCGTCGAGCCCGCGCGCGAACTTGTCGATCTCATAAAGCAGAGCGACCTTTTTCTCCAACGCCACGTCATTGACCGGCGTCTTGATCGGATAAAGATCGTGGGCCTCGCCGCGCGCCTGGCTGACGGCGGCTGGTAGTTGGGATGGCCGGTTTTGCGCGATGTACTGCGCCGTGCGCGCCGCAATTTCGAGATTCTCGATGGTAATGTCGTCTGTGTAGGCATAGCCCGTCTTGGCATCCGCCAGAACCCGCACGCCCACCCCATTGGCCGTGGACTGCGAACAGTTTTTCACCAGCCCTTCTTCAAGGCTCACCCCCTCGTTACGCCGGTACTCGAAATAAAGGTCGGCATAATCGGCCTTCCGGCCCAAGGCAGTCGCAAAAACCTTTTCCAAATCATGCCCTTGGATGCCGAAATTCCGGTCGAAAAACGAAACCGCTGGAAGTTTTTCTTCTACCATGGCTTCTCCCCTTGAAAATTTTTAGCCCAGGGGCGCGGGCCATCAAACAGCAAGACGCCCTGGTCGAGCGAGCGACAAACCGCACGCAAGCCTCCCGTCCAAGGATATTTGAGTTGAACGCGCACCCCTGTTGAGCTAGAATTCTACCTATTAAAGGTACTCGGGGAAAGACCATGGCACAGAAAAAAATCGTCCACATCGTCGGCACCGGAACTATTGGTGAACCGCTTGTTGGAATCCTTTCAACCCTCCGGGAGCAGTTCGGCATCGACGAAGTCACTTTCCATAAGCGCACTCCGTTGCTCACCGATCGCTCAAAGGTCATCGTCTCCTGCCAAAACGGGGCGAAGCTCGCCGTCGACAAAGAGCGCCGGCAAAAATTCATCGACATGGGGATGCAGCCGACCTACGAGGCCGAAGAAGCCATCGAACGGGCCAACGTCATCATCGATTGCACACCGGTGGGCAATGAAAACAAGGAAAAAATTTATAATAGATATGCCGGCAACAGCCGCGGCTTTATCGCCCAGGGAAGCGAGTACGGCTTCGGCAAGATGTACGCGCGCGGCATCAACGATAGAGCGCTGGAAAGAGGCAAGGACCAGTTCGTTCAGGTCGTCAGTTGCAATACGCACAATTTAGCGGTTCTGATCGATACCATCGCCTTGGGTCCGGAAAAGGAAGACAATCTCGAAGAGGCGCGATTTGTCTGTATGCGCCGCGCCAACGACTTAAGCCAGGAAGGCGACTTTATCCCGGCGCCGGAGGCGGCAAAACACGATGACGTGCAGTTCGGCACCCACCAGGGACGCGATGCCCATTACCTGTTCAAGACATTGGGGTTGGATCTGAATATCTATTCCTCGGCGCTCAAGTTAAACACCCAATACATGCACACGATCCACTTCAATCTGAAGCTGCGCCGCGGCATCAACAAAGACGAGCTGATGCGCCGCTTTCACTCCAACGGGCGCGTCGCGATGACCAACAAAAAGTCCTCGGCCTCGGTCTTTTCGTTCGGCCGGGACCACGGCATCTTCGGACGCATTCTCAATCAGACGGTGATCGTGACGCAGAGCCTGGCCATGAGAGGCGATAAGGAGATCATCGGCACCTGCTTCACTCCCCAGGACGGCAACTCGCTCTACAGCAGCCTGGCCGCGACGCTGTGGTTTTTATATCCCGATTCCTACGAGGAGCGGCTCATACCGGTTAAGCAGTACTTCTTTAACGAAATTTAGCTAACCAACAGAAACCTTGTTTTGGGGATCAAAGGCCGTAGCGCTCTTGATCCCTTTTTTATTCCTTCACGCTTTGCGGCGCGATACCTTCGAAGCGGACAGAATCGCCGGCTCTGATGCCGAGCCGCTTGGAGAGCCCCCCGTTGATTTCGAGCACGAACTGGCTGGCGGCCGGCACCGAACGGGAATCGAGTGAGAACGGTACGGTCTGTTCGACAATGCCGGCGATCTTTCGATCGCTGCCGATGAAGATCATGTCGAGCGGGAGCGGCGTGTTTTTCATCCAAAAGGACTGGAGCGACGGCGCCGGGAACAGGAAGATCATGCCACGGTCCGCCGCTAATTCGCGTCGGTATTGGAGACCAAGTTCCCGTTTGGCCGGCGTATCCGCGACCTCGACTTGAAACACCGCCTCTCGCCCTTCTCGGGTCGAGATAACGACCCTAGGCTCGGCGCTGCAAGAAGACGTGATCGACATAAGCGCAAACAAGACTGCAACGCTATACCACCGCTTCATGTTACCTGGCCAAGTTCCGGGCGACGATTTCGGCGATATCCAAGACCTCCATGGCCGTCTCCGGCTCTTCCTTGGCGGTCTCTTCGGTGATCATGCGCATGCAGAAAGGACAGCCGGTGGCCACCGTCTTGGCGCCGGTCTGCTTGAGCTCGCGGTAACGGTTGGTAGCGACGCGCTCGTTGCCTTTTTCTTCTTCTTTCCAGAACTGCCCGCCGCCGGCGCCACAGCAAAAACTGTTGCTGCGCGTGCGGCCGGGCTCGGTCAGCTTGGCACCGGTGGACTGAATCAGCGCGCGCGGCGCATCGAAGATGCCGTTGTGGCGTCCCAGATAACAGGGATCGTGGTAGGTCACCGCCCCGTCGCCTTGCCGCGTTAATTTTAATTTGCCGCCTCCGATCAGGTCGTTGACGTAACCGGTGTGGTGCCTGACGACGTAGTTGCCGCCGAATTGCGGATACTCGTTGGCGATGGTGTGAAAGCAGTGCGGGCAAGTCGTGACGATGACCTTTGGCTTTACCTCGTCCAACGCCGCGATATTTTCCGCCGCCATCTGCGCAAAAAGATATTCATTGCCGGTGCGGCGGGCCGTGTCACCCGTACATTTTTCCTCTTTTCCCAAGATGGCCCAATCGACGCCGGCCGAATTGAAAAGCTCCGCCATGCTGCGCGCGATTTTTTG
>JACPFE010000634.1 GCA_016183145.1 Deltaproteobacteria bacterium
CACTGACGGCGATGACCAGGCGCGAACCCTGAGAGGTGGCGAGAATCGCGGCCATGAAATTTCGCTGCCAGCCCTCTTCGATGCGGTTGCGCTTTTTAACCTGGATGATCGCGCCCCCCCAATCGGTCATGCAGTAGGGAATATTCACATCCATGATGATGCCCGGCTGCATTCTCTCGCACAGCTCGAACATCGCCGCTTCGCGCACGGTGGTGTCGATGTTGTGATCGTCAAGGGTGTGAACGCCGAGCGGAAAAATAATCGGCTTGCCTTCGCGCTTGCGCGTGGTGACCGCGGTCACGTGAAAGGTCGGCGCCTTGTAGGCTTTGCCCATGTAGCCGGCCCATTCGGGATGGAAATGGAAGCGGCCTTGCACGCCCGCTTTTTCCGATTCGGCCGTCTCAAAACGGCGGTCGCGCGGGTTGACGTAGCCTTCCAATATCACTTCGGCATCGGCAAGCGCGTAGGCGTCGACGGTGCGGGCCTTCACCAAACGCATCGGGGCGCCTTGCACCGCGCCGGCAATGCCGACCTCGTCGCAGCCCTGCGGCAGAATCACATAGTCGAAACCAGCGCCCGCCAACAGTGTGCCGGCCGGCGGCAGCCCAAAGTTCATGGTGATGGGGACCAGCTTGTTGTCTTTGTAATACTTGCTGACCACCTGCCACATATGGGAACCCGGAGAAATCTGGAAAGTCCCCACGTTGCCCCAGCGAAAATTCATGCGGTTGTAGCCGAGGTCGGTGCCACCGCCGAAATATTCGCCGGCGACAAGCCGGTTCCCCGAGCCGACGGTAAGCTCCGGTTCAAGGTTGGTGTGCCGGATGGGCACTACGAATTCGGCGGCCTCGGCCGGTTTCTCGTAAACCTCTTCCTGGACGGGCGCGTCCTTTTGGTCGACGACGATTGGCGGGATGGGATGCGTAACGGCATGGGCCAATTTTCGCGTGCGGTCGGCGTGATCTTTCCAGCCGAACATCTTGTTGATTACATCCATATCGCCGAACAAGTTAGTGATGCAGCGGTGCTGGGGCCTGCCTTTGACATTGTTGAACAGGATCGGGCAGCCGCCATCTAGCTGTTTCTGAATTCCCGTGATCTCTAAGTTCGGGTCGACTTCCTTATCCGTGATAATGATATCGCCTTCCTTCTTCATCCATTCGATTGCGCCGCGCAAGTCTCTGACCTCTTCCGGCGCTGCGCCGTCGCGTTTAGCCGCTGTTGCCATTGCTATCCTCCGGGAAAATATCCTTGATATTTGTAAGGTTATGCCGCGCGAATCGCCAAACTAAGCCCGATCTGAATCAACAAATCTCTAAATTCGTAAAGCCAATGGAATCACAAATACGGGGAAAAAATATCAGGTTCTGTTTGTCTGAATGGACATTACGCTTATCTGACAAACGCTCAAAAGTCAACGCGGTATGGTCCGGCGCGAAGCCGCTTTTGAGGCGGCAACGGCTGGAAATTATTCGCGCCTTGGTGACGAAATCTGCGCAATTATCGTCTAAAGAGGTCGTAAGGCTTTACAGTCTTGCTACGGCTTGCTATCAGTTCAAGGATTCGTTCTTAGAGGTTACCTCGGGGGACATTTATGGTGGAAACTTCTCTGCGTTCGGGTTCGAAACAGGACTGGCTTCTCGGCGTCGGGCTATTTTGTTTTTTCTTTTCCGGGGCGGCCGGTCTGCTCTATCAGGTTGTCTGGACCCGGATGCTGACACAAATTTTCGGCAATACGACCTACGCCATCGCCACGGTTTTATCGGCCTTCATGGCCGGGTTGGCGATCGGCAGTTATCTGTTCGGCCAGATCGCCGACCGGGGCAAAAATGATTTCTTGCTGTACGGCATCTTAGAGGCCGGTGTCGGGATCTACGGTTTTCTCGTGCCGTGGATCTTCAGCATGGGGCAAAAGGTTTACGGCCCGATTTTCGGTCTCAACGAGTCCTATCCGTTTCTCTTCAACCTGGTGCTGTTTTTTCTTTCCTTCGTCCTGCTGGTGTTTCCGACGATGCTGATGGGCGCGACGCTGCCGGTGCTCAGCCGATTTTTCGTACGCAGCTTCGCCGACTTCGGCCGGCGCGTCGGCGATCTGTACGCGACCAATACGCTGGGCGCGGTGATCGGCTGCGCCGGCGCAGGCTTCTTTCTCATTCCCGGCCTCGGCATGCGGATGACCGTGTACGTCGCCGCCGGCATCAATCTGGTCATCGGTCTGGTCATCGTCGTCGTCGACCGCCTGCGGGACAAAGACGCGGGCGAGCTTGCGCCCCAGACCGCCGCGGAACCAACCGCCGCCGCGTCCGAAGCTGCGGCGCCATCGTGGCTGGCCTGGGTCGTTTTGGGTACCTTCGGCGCTTCGGGATTCGCTTCGTTGGTTTATGAAAACGCCTGGACGCGCGCGCTGACGCTGGTGATCGGCAGCTCGATTTATTCGTTTACGACCATGCTCGTGACTTTTCTCATCGGCTTGGCCCTCGGCGGTTTTATCTACGCGCGCTTCATGGGCGGCCGGGAGGCGCGGCTGAGCACCTTTGGGCTAATCGAGCTTTGGGTCGGCCTGGCGGCCCTGGCGACGATACCGCTGTTCGAGCGCTTGCCGCTGATCTTCGTTCGGCTGCTGCACGGCTTCGGCGATACGTTCAATACCTTTTTGTCTCTCCAGGTGCTGTTGTCGGCGATGGTGATGTTTATCCCGACGGTGCTGCTGGGAATGACCTTTCCGTTGGTCGCCCGGCTCTTTACCCAGAGCCTTTACCGAGTGGGCAGCGGCGTCGGCAGCTCTTACGCGGCCAATACGGTCGGGGCGGTTCTGGGCGCGTTCGCCGGCGGCTTCCTATTGATTCCGAACATCGGCGTGCAAAATACCATCATTTTCGCGGTGGCGATGAATCTATTGATCGGCTGCCTGTTAATCTTCGCCGATCCGCGCATGGCGCCGGCGCCGCGCTTTGCCCTTGGCTTGGGCGTTTTGATCTTGGCCGTCTTGATTCCATTTCGAATTCCCCGTTGGGACCAGCATGTTCTTACCAGCGGCGTGACGATTTATCACGACCGTTACGAAGGCCTGCCGAGCGATTCCCTGCGGCTCGAAGAGATGAAGCGCGACGACGTGCTGTTTTACCGCGAGGGGCTGACCACCACCGTGAGCGTCCATCGCATTCTCGGCAGCGAATATATCTATTTCAAATCCAACGGCAAGATCGACGGCTCCTACGGCGATGCTCTGAGCCAACTGATGACGAGTTATATCGCCATGCTGCTCCATCCCAAGGCGGAAACGGCGCTGACCATCGGGCTCGGCAGCGGCATGTCCGCCAAGGCGCTGGCGACCTTCGACACGCTCAAGGAAATTGAAGTGATCGAGATCGAGCCGGCGATGATCGAGGCGAGTAAGTTCTTCGACCGGGCGTCGGTGAAATTTGAAAATTTGCCGCAGGGCGTCAGTTTTCCTCCCAAGGACGACGGCAAGAACAGAGTCTGGTACGAGACGGACAAGAAACTGCTTTTCTATAAGGGCGTGATGGAAGATGGAGAACGATCTCGGCTGATGAAGCTATCCGAGGATAGCGATTATCGCGGCGCCATCGACTCGCTGTTCCGCCGGGCGAGCCATTCGCGCCATTCGAGCGTTCTCGAAGACAAGCGGGTGCGGGTGATCCCGACGGACGGGCGCAACTATATACTGGCGACGCCGAAGTATTATGACGTGATCACCGCCGAGCCTTCGAACCCCTGGATTGCGGGGATCGCCAACCTCTACACGCGGGAATTCTATCAGGTCATCAAAGCGAAAATTAAGGACGACGGCATCTTCGCCCAGTGGTTTCACAACTATTCGATGTCGCCAGACGATTTTCGCATGGTCTTTCGCACCTTCGGCGAAGCTTTTCCCTACGTGTCGCTCTACAACATGAAGGAGAGCGACTTTCTCTTGATCGGCAGCAAGAAGGAGCATGTCTTCGACTATGCGGCGGTCAAGGCGATCTACGATAAGAATGCGATGTTGCGATCGGATTTCGAATATCTGGGATTGTCGGATGTTTATGCCGTGCAGGGGTTCTATCGCATGGGGCGGGAAGGATTTGATGCTTTCGCCAAAGGCGCCGATATCAATACCGACGACGGAGCTGAACTCGAATTCTCCGCGCCGAAGAATCTGCGCCGCTCGACCACGGAACTCAACCGCAAATTCATGGCGCCTTATCTCGTCGACACGCCGCCCTGGCTGAAATCCGGGCCGTTCGCCGTTCCGGCAGCGATGCATCATTATTATCTTGCCCAATCCTACGTGGCGAGTGTTGCCCTGAGCCGGGCGGAAAAAGAGTTGGAGCAGGCGATCAAATTAGACCCGTCGAACCCGAAATTTTATCTTTTGCAGATGAAAATACTGCTCGACCAAGACAAGAGCTCCGAGGGGGCCACGGCGGCCTTCGCCGCCCTCGAGCGCGATAAGACTGCGACTTCCGACGTTCTGGCGATGAGCGACGAATTCTACCTGCCGGAAGCCAAAAAAGTCTACGCAAAGATCATCGCCAAGGGCAGCCGGGAAATCCTTCCGTATCTCGGCTTGGGTAACATCGCGCTTCACTCCAGTGACCTTAAGGAAGCGGAGAAGTGGTTTGTCCAGGCCCGCGCGCTGCAACCGGAACACCCCGCCGTGCTGATGGCCTGGGGCCGTTTACTCGCGGCCAAGGGAGACGCGAAGGAGGCCAAAGAATTGTTGGAGAAGTCGAAAGCCAAGGGGGAGGATTCCGCGACCATCTTCGCAGAATTGGGATCGGTCTACTCCCAGCTCAAAATGTGGGACAAAGCCGCCGAATCCTACCGCGAAGCTTTGCGCATGAGAAGGCGCAGGAACGATTGGCGATTGGCACTCGGCCAGGCCTACGCGCAGTTGGGAAAGATCGCGGAGGCGGAGCGGAAATATCGTGAAGTTCTGGCCTTCAGCGCGGACGACGTTGACGCATTGAAAGGCTTGCAGGCGTTGGGCAAGAGATATTAGCCAAAAGAATTTGAAATTCGGAAACGAAGACGAGATCGGAAAAACATGTCTCTCGCAAAGACGCAAAGACGCGAAGTTCAGAAAACCCGTAAAATATTCTTAACTTAGCGCCTTGGCGCCTTGGCGAGATAAATCTTCCTGGAGTTGTTCGCTTCAACATTTCCAAGCTAAGTATCTACGCGCGACGTGGGAGACGACGCAGGCCCGGGGCGGTGAGCGTCGGGCCTTTTTTTCAGGCGCTCTGAGTCTTTGCAGTTCCGGCTGGGACCATCTATCCTTGCATAGACATGAATTTTGGCTAAGGAGCGATCCCGTGATGAAGGAAAAGATCGGCGTTATCGGCGCGGGGAAAATCGGTGCCGCGATCGCGCGGGGAGTTATCCGAGCGGGGCTCGTGACCAAGGACCAGGTCATGGCGAGTGATATCAGCGACGCGCTGCGCCAGTCCATATCCCAGGAACTCGGTGTCAAAGCCACAGCCGACAATCGGCAAGTAGCCGACTTTGCCGACATCGTCATACTCGCGGTCAAGCCTCAGATCGTCGATCCCGTGGCCAAAGAGATCGCCGGCAAGCTCGGCAAGGCAAAATTATTGGTTTCGGTCGCAGCCGGCGTGCCGATCGCTCGTATCGAAAGTAATTTGGCCAGTGGCGCGCGAGTGGTGCGCGTGATGCCCAACATCCCTTGCGTCGTCGGCGCCGGCGCTGCCGGTTTCGCCGCCGGCGCGCATGCGACGGCCGCTGATCTGGAAAAGGTCGGCGCGATCCTCAACAGTTTCGGCATCGGGTTGCCCGTGGAAGAAAAATATTTGGACGCAGTGACCGGACTCAGCGGCAGCGGACCGGCCTATGTCTTTCTCTTCATCGAAGCGTTGGCCGACGGCGGAGTGCAGGTCGGGCTGTCTCGCGACGTGGCGCTCAAGCTGGCGCTCCAGACCGTGTACGGCGCCGCGCGCATGGCGCTTGAGAGCGCGAAGCACCTGGGAGAACTCAAAGACGAGGTGACCTCGCCGGGCGGCACCACGATCGCCGGACTCCATGCGCTCGAACAGAAAGGATTTAAGGGAATCGTGATGGACGCGGTTCTGAGCGCGACAAAAAGATCGCAGGAGTTGGGCAAGGGAGCGTAAATACAGTCTCGCGTCTCGAGTTGCGAGTTTTCGACCAACTCGGGACCCGACACCTGA
>JACPFE010000086.1 GCA_016183145.1 Deltaproteobacteria bacterium
ATGGAGGCGCGCGAGGCGGATCCCGGGCCTTCCCCCAGGGCGATCGGCAGCATGCCGAAGACCAGCATCAACGTCGTCATGAGGATCGGCCGGAGCCGGGCGTGGTTCGCTTCGATGATCGCCCGGTCGCGCTCCATACCCCCGGCGCGCAGCGTGTTGGTGTAGTCGATTTGCAGGATGCCGTTCTTCTTGACGATGCCGAAGAGCATGAAGAGGCCGAACATGGCGTAGATATCGAGGGGCTGGCGCAACAAGACCAACGACAGGATCGCAAAGGGCATCGTCAGCGGCAGCGCCAAGAGAATCGTCACCGGATGGCTGAAGCTCTCGAATTGTGCGGCGAGCACCATGTACATGAAAATAAAGCTCAGGGCGAAGGCGATGGCGAAGCCGCGCATGGTTTCCGCCAGTACCTTGGCGCGGCCGGTGAAGTCGGCGGTATAGGTCGGCGGCAGATCGAGCTCTCTGACGAAGCCCTGAATCTGCTCCACCGCCTGGCCCAGCGGCAGCGACGCCAGCAGATTGGCCACCACCGTGACCTTGCGCTGGCGATTGTAACGGTCGATCTGCGACGGGCCGAGATCCTCGTTAAGCGCGGCGAGATTAGCGATCTTCACGAGCTGGCCGTCGCGTCCCGGCACCGTCAAATTTAGGATCGCCTGCGGGTTTTTTCTTTTATCCTCAGCGGCGCGCAGCCAGATGTCGTACTCGTCGGCCTCCTCTTTGAATTTCGAGATCGGCTCGCCGCCGACGAAAGTCCTGAGCGCCGAAGCGACATCGGCGATCTGAATGCCGAACTCCGAAGCCTTCTTGCGGTCGATGACCGCGCGCAGCTCCGGCTGGCGCACCGAAAGCGTGGTGTCGGCATCGACGATGCCCGGCAGGCCGCGCATGCGCGCCATGATCTTGTCGGAATAGCCCTGCAAGGCGGCCAAGCTCGGCCCGCGCAGGTTGAATTCCAGATCGGTCTGGCGGATGCCACCGCCGGTAAACGGGTTAACTCCCTGGACGCTCACCCGAAGGTCCGGATAGCCTTCGAAGAGCCTGCGCGCGTCGGCCATCACTTCGAACTGCGTGTAATCGCGCTGGGCCAGATCGATGAGACGGACGTAGATATCGCCGATGGTCACGTCGCCCTGGCCGGGCTTGATGTTGCCGGTGGTGTCACCGCTGGTAGTGAGGATGTTGGTGACGCCGCGCAGCGCGCGGACTTTTTGCTCCAGCTCGCGCAGCACCCGGTCGGTTTCCACGAGCGTGTATCCGCCCGGCATCTGCACGATGATTTCAAACTCGCTCTGGTCGTCGGTGGGAATGAAGTTTTTGCCAATGATGTGGAAAAGCGGCACCAGGGTGAGAGCCGTGGCGACGCCCGCGACCACGATCACCCAGCGGTGCTTCAGCGACCAGGCGAGCAGCCAGCCGTAGGCTTGATCGATCCGCGAGTAGAAGCGGTTCTGTTTGGATGATTTGTCCCCGTGGGCGATCTTGAGATAGCGGGAGCTCAACATCGGGGTGAGCGTGAAGGAGATCAACAGTGAGACCGCCAGGGCGAAGGCGACGGTGACGCCGAAGCTAGAAAAAAAGCGCCCCACCCGACCGGCCATGAAGGCCAGCGGCATAAAGATCACCAGCAGCGAAAGCGTCGTCGCCATCACCGCCAGGGCGATTTCTTTGGTGGCCTTGGAGGCGGCGCTCATCGGCGTCTCGCGCTTTTCCTCGACGTGGCGAAAAATGTTCTCCAGCACCACTACCGCGTCGTCGATGACGATGCCGACGGCGAGGATCAAACCGAGCATGGTGATGTTATTGAGGGTAAAGCCCATATAGCGCATGAGCGAAAAGGTCGCGATGATCGACGCCGGAATCGCCACCGAGGCGATCAGCGTGCTGCGCCAGTCGTGCATGAAGAGATAGACCGTGAGCGCCACGAGCAAGGCTCCCAAGATCAAGTGGAGTCGGACCTCTTGGAAGGACGCCTTGATGAAGCGCGATTGATCGACGATCACCTCGGTGCGGATGTCGGCGGGCAAAACCCCGCGCAACTCGGCGATCCGCGCTTTAACGCGATCCACCACGTCCACCGTATTGGTACCCGACTGCTTTTTGACGATGAGCTGGACCGCGCTCTCGCCGTCGAGCCGCGCCAGGCTGCGCCGCTCCACCACGCCGTTTTCCGCTCTGCCGATGTCACGAATCATGATCGGCCGGCCCGAGAAATTACCGACGATCAGATCGTTGAAGCCCGTCGCGCTCTCGATGCGTCCCATGGTGCGAAGCACCAACTCGCGCCGATTTTCATCCACCCGCCCGCCGGGGATTTCCACGTTCTGCGCCTGAACCGCGCGCTTGACCTGGGCGATGGACAGGTTATAGGCGGCAAGCTTGTCCGGATCGACGTCGATATTGATCGTGCGCTCCTCATGCCCGACCATGATCACCTGGCCGACGCCGCGAACCGTCTCGATGTCTTCTTTCACCTGTTTGCGCGCGATCTCGCTCACCTCGCGCGCGTTGCGCTTGCCGGACACGGCGATCTTCATCACCGGCATCGCGTCCACCTGAAATTTCTGAATCACCGGCGGATCGGTGCCCACCGGCAGTTGCGACAGCACCGTGGAAACCTTGTCGCGCACCTCCTGCGCCGCCACGTCGCCGTTTTTGTCGAGCACGAACTGGACGGCGATGATGGCAACGCCCTCTTTGATGACCGCGCGCAGCTCGTCGATGCCGTCGATCGTGTTGATCGCCTCTTCTATAGGTTTCGTAACTGCGGTCTCCATCTCTTCGACGCTGGCGCCGTTGAGCGTCGCGGTGATCGTGACCGTGGGCAGATCGACGTTCGGATAGAGATCGACGCCCAAGCCGGCGTAGGAAAACAGCCCCAACACCACCAGCGCCATGATCAACATGGTGGTGAAGACCGGGCGGCGGATACAGAGATCAGCGAGGTTCATTGGCGCCCTCCGGCTTATCACGCGGCATCACCGGGCCGCTGACCGCCACCGCCGCGCCGTCGGTGAGGCGCGTCAGGCCCGAGGTCGCCACCAGCTCGCCGGGCTTGAGCCCGGCGGTAATCTCGACCTCGTTGGTCCCTACCCGCGCGCCGGTTTGGACCACGCGCTCCCGGGCGACCGCGTTTTCGATCACGTAAACCTTGGACACCCCGGCGAAGGTCAAAAGCGCCTGCTGCGGCACGGTCAGGGCGTTGGGGTCGACCTCGGTGAGCACCGCCGCGTGGGCGAAGAAGCCCGGCTTGAGCCGGCGCTCGGTGTTATCGATCATCGCCTCGATCATAAACGAGCGGCTCGCCACGTCGGAGGCGGGACTGATGCGCGTGAGCTTTCCTTTGAAACCTTTGTCCGGGAAGGAATCGACCCGCGCCTCCACCGTTTGTGCGGCTTGAATCTGCGGCGCGAAGCGCTCCGGAATCATGCCGGTGAGCTTTAACGGGTTGTCTTGCACGATGGTGAACAGCGGCGCGGCCACCTTGACGTACTCGCCAGCGGAAACGAAGCGCTTGCTGATGGAACCGGCGAGCGGCGCGCTGATCGTCGTGTCCTTGAGTTTCTTGCGCGCGATGGCGAGCTGCGCTTCCTTGACCGCGGCGTCGGCCAACAACGCTCTGGCCTGTTCATGTGCGCTCTGATGGGCCGCCTGCGCCGTCTTGAAGCGCGTGTCGGCGGCGTCGAATTCCTGCGCCGAGATCACTTTCTGGTCAAGCAGCGTTTTCATTCGCTGGAAATTGACCTGGGCCTCGTCGAGCTCGGCCTTCGCCTTGACTACCCCGGAAGTCTGATTCACGTCGAACTGAGGCGAAGGCATCGTCTTCAGCCCCAGACGAGCGAGCACCAGGCTTAAATTCCCCTCCGCCTGCTCCACCGCATAGCGAAACTCCGCGTCCTTAATGCGCGCCAGAGTCTGGCCGGCGTTTACCCGGTCGCCCAGATCGGCGGCGATGGCCGCGACTTGCCCGTCGATTTCGGCGGCCACGGTCACTTGGTTAGATGCTTCGAGGGTGCCGACGAGCTCGACGGTTCTTTGGACCTGCTGGGTCCGCACTGGCGTCACCGTCACGGGCAGCGGCGCGCTCTGAGCGGTTTTCGCCGCTTTAGCCGCCGAGGTATCTCCACCGCAACCGGCTACGACCGGGATTAAAAGCCAAAACAACCCAATGCCAGCAATTGCCTTATGGATCATTAGAACCTCGCCCACCAGGGATCGGATTCTTTTCTCCGCCCTTCGACCTGGACGTTGTATGATTCGACAAGAGTCCCTTCCGCAGTCCCGCCGACAAGATTTCGGGCCGCCGAGTTAACGCGCTTTCCAGGCTCGCAGCGCGGTCGACGGCAATCGGCTCCGCCGACCGTGACGGGGAAACGATCACGGCCAATCAGAGCACGACGAACAACGATGCGCGCTTCATAGTCTCTCCCTCAGTGACCCTTGTTGAAGTTTTTGTTCCGCAGCAGTAGCCCGACGAAACGAATCAAGCCTTGAGTCTCCTGTTCCAGTGAAGATCGCGTCAGGGCGAGAAGCCGTCTTTGGGCGGTGCTGATGGTCATTTCATTGATGTAGAAGGCCGCCCGCTCGGCCTCGACGGAATGGAACAGTTTGCGCCGCACGCCCTTTTCCAGCACGGCGCGGATGTCGGCCTCGTGTTTTTGCCGGTATTTTAAAAGACGGCGGGCCGCGGCGCTGCGGCTGCCCCCCTTCATCAGACGGCGATCCAGGAGTAGCGTGCGGAGCAGTTCCTTGTTTTCCTCCATGATCGCCAGTTGGGCGCGGATCAGTTGGCACAGCCGGTCCCAGGGCTCCGCCCGGACATCGACGCGCCGTTCGATACCGCGCACCATTTCGGCGGCGATTTCCTCGACCGCCGCCAGAATCATCTGGTCCTTGTTGCGGAAATATAGATAGATAGCGCCCTTGGTGATGCCGGCTTCCTCAGCCACCCGCGCCATGGTGACCGCGTCGAATCCCTCCGCCGCAATCAGCCGGCGGGTTGATTCGAGCAAGGAACGGCTGCGGAAATCCTGAAGTATCTGTTTGCGGCTGACTTTGGCCATGGGTAATGAACACTAATTCAGGTTACTGAACTATCGTTCATTCATTATCGCGGCGGCGGTGGTGAAGTCAACCCTAAGCGAAAACATCATACAACCCTCGCCTCGAAGGCGAGGGGTTTCGATTCTCATCGGCTCGAAGCCAACAAAAAGCATTCCCTCTCCACCACGTCTTCGTGGGGGAGAGGGTTAGTGTGAGGGGGGAACGCATGCGAACCCTCACCCCTTCCCGCAAAGCGGGCGAGGGTGATCTCGCTTGTCTCCTTTGGAGACATCGCGCGACATGCTTCGGCTGAAGCATGCCCTGAGCACTGGCGAAGGGACGAGGGATTGCAACCATCCCCGAGAGAGACATTAACATAATCCAACCGGATTTCCGGCTCATCCCTGCGTGAAGATGGGCGTGAAATACGAAG
>JACPFE010000635.1 GCA_016183145.1 Deltaproteobacteria bacterium
GGGTACCCACCTCGCATTCATCCACGGGTTTACACCCGCGGCCTTCTGCGAAGGAGGGTAACGGAAATAAGGCTTTCCTTTACAGACAATCTTCAGCCAATCGCGCCGCCTGTTTCCTTAAGTGCCGGCTGCAGTTCCTCCAACTTCAGGAGCGGAACCAAGAGCCAGCACAGGGCGGTGAAGGCGGCGCTGATGAAAATCAGTCGCGTAAAGCCCACCTGATCGTAGAGCCAGCCGCCCGTGATCTGGGAGAGCTGTACCGCTCCGTTGTACAGGGACATCAGGAAGGCAAAGAATGTTGCTTCGGCCTGCTTCGGGCAGGCCCTGGCTGCCAGATCAAGAAATGTAAGCTGGATGAACATTGCGACGCCGCCGAAGAGGAGCGACAGTACGACCGCCGATACCTGACTTCGGTAGCCGAGATAGGCGAGTGTTGCAATGACCCCAGCGGCGATGGCGAAGTGGAGCAAGCGCTTGAAAGGAAAGGACTTGGAGAAGGCAAAATAGAGGGCGGTGCCGACGATCCCGGAGGCGTATGAGAGAGAATCCAGCGTGCCGAGGAAGAGCTTGGAGAAGTGGAGCACGTCGGTGGCATAGTAGACCAGGGCCGGGCCAAAGGAAGGACTAAAATTGTAGAAAAAGATGAAGCCTGCCACGATCCAGAGCGTTCGCGACCCGATGGCGCCACGAATCGCAATCCAGGTCTCGCGAAACCGGCGTTCGCCCGCTTGGACGCGGGGCTCCGTGATCAGGAAGATGGCCATGGCCAGGGTAAACACAGGGAAGACTGTGGCGATCAAGAAGGTAACAGAGAGAAACTTGTGCTGAGCAAGCCAGCCTCCTCCGATCCCGACGAGGATCGAGGCGAATGAGATTGAGGCCCACTGGACCGCTTGGAACGGCCCCGTGAGGCCGAGCCGCTGGCCGTTCTCTACCATGAGTGCGTCGGTCAGCACGTCTGTGAAGGCCAGGCCGAGCCCCATCAGGGTGAAAAAGATGGCGACACCCCAGTAGGTATAGGATCCCATCATGGTGAGGGCTAGGCCCATTGCCGCGGCCGTCCCGGAGGTCAGGATAAAATAGCTCTTGCGCCTTTGGCCGAATAGCGGGACGAAATCCGAGATGAGGCCGTAGACCGGCTTGATCAGCCAGGGGATAACCGTGATCGAGAAGAACGTGGCTGTTTGGGCGGCGCTGAGACCGAAGGTGTCCTTCAGGAGAAACGTGATCGAGAGGTTCGGGAGGTACCACATCCCTTGGGCAAAGTAGACGATGGCAAAGACCAGCGCGAGGCGCCGCGCTTCTGGACTCTCGCTGAACGGCTTGAGGGTCGTAAGCGTCACTGGCGTCTGATGAGTTATCCCGCCCGCTTTGGTGCATCCTTGGTGTGGAACAAAAGGCGTTCGTGACTCATTTCACTTCACCTTTTAGCCACCCGGCTTCTCGATAGGCACGAGTTGCGCCCGAATGAACGGGGACGCCGCCGAATTCGAACGCACCGGAGCCTCGTGAGCGCAAAGGTTCGAAGAGATCTCGGAGTCCTTTGAAGAGCGGATTGCGCTCGGGAAGCGTGTCGAGATTCTCGGCAATCGTCTTCGCCATCTCGTAGACAGCCTGTTCTGAAATGTTTTCGTGCGTCACGATTACGTTGACCACGGCGAGCTGGGGTATATCCTGTGTAACCCCCCGAAACGCTCCCTTCTCCATGACAACCCTGCGATAGAAGGGAACCTCCGAGACGATTTTCTCCAAGTCCCCTGTTCCATAGGGAACGACGCGGACATCGGCTCGTTCGCTCAACTCGGTCATGACCCGGTTCGGAATCGGACGTTGCCACTGCGCGTCAACTTGACCTGTGATCAGTGCCTCCGCTCCTTCGGGAAAGCCCAGGTAAACCGGTGTGAAGCTATCAAATGAAATTCCCAGAACCTTAAAGATCACCTCGCTGTGCTGCGCCATCCCGCTGGCCCTGGGACCAAGCGCGATCCGCTTGCCCGCAAAGTCGCGAACGGTTTTTATCGGCGAACTGGCGCGGACAACGAAGAACATCGGACCGGCGTTTGCCGGCGCAACCATGCGCAGCGCGATACTCCGGGCAAAGGGCGGCGCGCCATCCTTGGCCCGGCCAATCCAGTTGGACGCCATGAAGGCAAATTCAAGCTCGCCCCTGTCCAACCGATCCAGGTCGTCAAGACTCACCAAGTTCGTCGTGACAATGCATTTTTTGCCGTCCGGACGGGTCTCGTTGAAAAGGGCCGCGACGGCTAGCGCCTGAGTATGAAAAGTTCCACCTGCTTCAGATGTCCCGATTCGCAGTGTCATGACTCAACTTATATGACCCAACGGCGCCGATGACAAGAAAAACCTTCGGTGGGATTGATAGGGCGCAGGGTCGGCCATAACAATCATTACCACGATCCCGAACTCTACCCGTACCGGCAGTCCGATAATTGAAAAGATAAAGGCTGAGTGGTAGTTAGGGTCATCAAAGCTCCACTCTTCACAGCGGTTAAGCGGGCAATGATGAATGAACCCAAAACTTTCCTGCCATGATGTTAAAAATCGATAATTTCTTGGCCAAGCTAACGCGGGCGCATCCGGGTATTCGGGAAATCTGGCGTCTCGCCTACTCAACCAAAGGCCGGACACGGCCCGGCTCGGACTGGGCGCTGCTTGCGTTCGCTGACGAAGATAC
>JACPFE010000636.1 GCA_016183145.1 Deltaproteobacteria bacterium
AGTTATACAACAAGATCTGCGGTGCGTGAGGCCTGGCATTTTGGGGTCTTGCCCGCCTCAAAAATGCCTGGTAGGGGTGGCGCATGCCGCGCGGTCCAAGGCTAGACATTCCAGGTGCCCTCCACCATGTCATGGTGCGGGGAATTGAACGGCAAAACATCTTCCTGTCGGATGCCGATCGAAATGACCTGCTTTGCCGCTTGGGAGAAGGGGTGTTGCGGTCTGGCCTGTGAGCGGTGTCATGAGCGGTGTCAGGCTTCATTATAGTGATTTTATTGTCTCTGCTTCCCGACAATCCATACTTACGACGCGTTGAACCGGCTGCCCTGGAGGCTCGATCCGCTAAACGGGACCACTGGGTTTACTTGCGATGCGAACGGCAACCTGCTTGGCGTCACCGACGCGCGGAGCAACGCGACCACATATGCGTACGTCAACATGGACCGGCTGGCGACGCGCGTCGATCTGCTGACGAGGAGCGAGAGCTATCAGCACGATCTGGCCGGCGACATGACGCAGCTCATGGACAGAAAAAGCAAGGCGACAAAAGTGTGGGAGGCGGGCAAAAATTTTACCGGCTGTCGCTGTTGAGCGCGCTACGCGGAGAGTTTGCTCCCGATCTCGGCGCCGAGGGCGCGGGCGATTTTTTTGAGCGTCGGTAACGACACCCGATCGTAATTTCCCCCCTTCAGGCGCGCGATGTTGGGCTGTTGCATGCCGACTCGCGGCGCGAGTTGCGCCTGGGTCCGGCGTTGCTTCAACCTGGCTCGGATCAAACTGTGCGCGAGTTGAAACTCCGGGCCGAGCTTTTCATACTCTGCCCGTACCTTTAGATTACTTTATCTGCCTCCTTTTTGTTTCCTCAAGCAAGTTACTCATTTTCCGTTCAGATTGTGTGACGAGGGACCTTTGCGAATCTTACAATCAAATGGAGAGAGTTCGAAGCGTTCTCCCGATCAGGAAACTCTCTGGGTCTCGGATTGATTACCACGACTGAAAAAGTTCCCGGACGCACCAGATGGGAAGGAAGCCTCGCCGCAAGTTTTTCTTGGCTGAGAAACAAAGTGGAGATCGTACTTCCGCCGAAGCGAACGTAGGAGTGAGGGAAAAAATTTT
This sequence comes from Deltaproteobacteria bacterium, assembly GCA_016183145.1. Taxonomy (GTDB): domain Bacteria; phylum Desulfobacterota; class Binatia; order UBA9968; family UBA9968; genus JACPFE01. The sequence goes on from JACPFE010000636.1 coordinate 1,117, forward strand.
TCCCTTTAAGGGTCAACTCTATATCCTCGTCTCCCTGAGTGAGAACCCTGGGTGACACTTCCTCGATTTCGGGCAGCGGGTAGCCATAGAATTCCTGATGGGTAGGCCGAGGGATCGGATTGGAAAAGCTCGCATGGTAACGAGTGTCGACAATCTCCCCGTCTTTAATGACCACTTCAATCTCTCGGGTGTGCCTAATATTTTCCAGCGGATTACCCCGGATGACAATCAGGTCGGCCAGTTTACCTTCTTCGATTGTTCCCAAGTCATTTGCCTTCCCGAGGTAAGCGGCTCCCACTTTGGTTGCGGCCATGATCGCCCGCATGGGGCTCAACCCCGCCGCAACCAGCAACTCAAGCTCTCGATGAAGGCTAATCCCGGGAATGACGGCAGGCCCTGCATCCGTGCCGGCGACTACGTTACCTCCCGCCTTAACTACCTCACCGAGAAATTCCTGCAATCGTCTGTGCCCTTCTCTCATCTGGTCTTGCGGAAGGAGACCGTAAATAGAATAACGATTTGCAATTACCCCCTCTTGCTCGGGCTCTTTTTTTGTTCTCGCGCCATATGCGAGGTATGTATGATCAAGCCAGAGGAGCCGCAGATCTTCGGGTATATAAGAAAGTCCTGGATCTTTGATTATTTCATAGTCTTCCCTTACCCATTGATCCCGCATTCCCAATGAGGAACCCCATAAAACCATGGTCGGCTCAATGAATGTGCCTTTCCCGGCCAGAAATTCCGCAACCTCGGCAAAGTGTTTCCTTTCTGCCAACGTCCATGGACCTAAAAATTTTGCCAGCCAGAGCTTAATGGATGATAACTTTACTCGACCCTCCTCGCTCCTGATTGTTGCCTCGGCGCATCCCGTAGCATGTTCCACTCCGTCGACACCAGCGTCAACAAAGGGCAAGATACTCGAATCCAGATGGTCTGTTACCTTAAGTCCTGCCGTGTGAGCTTCGTCGGCGACGGCCCGAGCAATATCAAGCGGCACGCCGATATATAGGTTCACGAAGTCTACGCCTTGTTCGATATTAGCTCTTGTCATCCTTCGTCCATGTTCCGGGGTGGTTGGAACCATATGGTCCGGGCGGCGAGCTTTACCGAAAAAACCAGGGCCCGCACAAAAGATCCTTGGTCCAGGAACCTTGCGCAAAGCGATCGCATCTCTTTGGGCTAAGATCCAATCTAGTGGGTTGCCAAGGTCGCGGACGGAGGTAACGCCATGAGCAAGGAAGAGCTCTCCGCTGTGAGTGCGGTAATGCACATGGTTATCGATGAGGCCTGGGAGAATAGTTTTTCCTCTTGCATCAATGATCCGAGCATCCGACGGGAAATCTATCGTTCCAGGCGCTACACGTCTAATAAAATTACTTTCAATAACAACGGTGGCTTGGTCCACGGGCTTGCCTCCGTTGCCGTCAATGAGTCGACCTCCGTGAATTACGATCGGGGTTGTTTGCACCGTCATGGGATTACTTCTCCTTCCTTAGGCTCTGATCGCGATGTTGATGCCGTCACTTCGGTCGGGTGCGTTGCTTTCTTAATAGCAGTGGAGCCCCACGGCCTTACGGCCGTGGCACCGCTCCACATGCTTTGTCGGGCGAAACCCTCCGAAGCGTACCCTCCTTCGCCAAGGCTACGGAGGGTACCCACCTCGCATTCATCCACGGGCTTACACCCGTGGCCTTCTGCGAAGGAGGGTAAGGGATTCATATTCCATAGGATCGAAAATGGGAAGGGTTTTTACGCTTGGATGATGCTACCGTGGGACTTCCCTCATCCCAATGAGAGTCACCCTATGGATCACGACAGCGTTTCATCTGGACACACACAATTCGGCAAGTCTGACACGGAGATTTTGCGGAGACTGCGGAGAGATTGACACGGATAGGCGCGGATAGCGGATACCCAAGACACTCTAGCTGACGAAAGGTCATAACGGCTGGGCTCGGGTTTGCGCTTGAATCCAGTGCGCAATTTCAATTTAGCCGGATGGTAAATATCAATAGGGGGCAACCTATGACCGTCGTAGGCAAAAAAGTATTGGACTCTTAGACCTCCAGTCTTATATATTTGCCCACGACAAGCGTTGGCCTCCACACTTAAGAGATTTTTAGAAGCGGCAGATATGCGGCATTCTATTTCATGTAGCGTGTTGGCCATGACGGAGGAAGGTTGGATTTCCACTCCATAGCATGCCTGAATGAATGGTTAGCGCGCGTTTGGAGGTAACAGATGACAAAACCGACGATTTCAAAAAGCAGCATCGACATGAATAAGTTCCGCCTAAGAACCTTTGTCGATAAGCTGATCGAGATGGGCGAGGTCGAGATCCACGATGAACCAGTGCCGCTGTCGGAGCTGAGCCGGATCGCCGAGGCGACGCCAAAGGCGGTTCTATTTCGCAAGGCGGGGCCCGAGCAGCTGGAACTCGTGAGCAGTGTGGCTGGTGACCGTCATCGCCTCGCGGCCGCCTTCGGAGTTCCCGTGGACAGCGCCTGGAAGGAATACCTGAAGCGTTTGGAATCCCCTCAGCCCCTGGTCGAGGTTACGTCGAATGAGGCGCCGGTCCATCAGGTCGTCATTCGAGATGAGGATGTCGATCTGACCAAGCTTCCCTTCCATCCGCAGCACGAGCTGGACGGAAGCACCTATCTGGGATCAGGCATCGACTACACAATCGATCCAGAGAGCGGAAATACCAATGTGGGCTGCCGACGCTTGAGCCTGCGTAATCGCAGAGAGGCCGGCATTAACGCTACAGCACCTTCGGACTTGAAGCGCATCTACAGCAAGGTGGCCGCCCGGGGCCAGCGCTTGCCGGTGAGTTTCGCTATCGGCTCGCACCCTGTGGATTCCATGGCGGCCACAATGCGCATGCCGGCAGATGAGATTACTTTGGTCGCCAGGTTACGCGGCGAGCCGTTGCCGTTGGTCAAGTGCGTGACCAACGACATTCGAGTCCCGGCTGACGTCGAAATGGTCCTTGAAGGCTATCTCGACGAGCGCGGCTACTGCGAACCCGAGGGACCCTACGGCGAAATGATGGGCTACTACGGGCCCATGCACTTGGATCCGGTGTTCCATGTCACGGCCATTACCATGCGCCGCGACGTGCTGTACCAGACGGTCTTGCACGGCTCCGGGCGTATTTTGGGGCGTACCGATTCGGGTAACATGAGCGCCCTGCGGGCCGATGCGATGGCCATGAAGGCGTTGCGCGGGGTCATCAAAGAACCCGTGGCCGCGCACGGAGTCAGCAGTTCGGGAGCGAATCAGCACATTCGTGTGGCCATACGGCAGCACGAGCCGGGGGAGGCGCGCAAAGCCATCTTCGCCATTTTCAACGCCATCACAAACGCCAAGCATGTCTTTGTCGTCGACCACGACGTCGATATCTTCGACGACCGCCAAATGGAGTGGGCGCTGTCGACTCGGTTTCAGGCTGACCGTGATTTCGTCCTTGTAGAGGGCATGCCAGGCATGCGCATGGACCCTTCCCTGGATGGGCGGCGCATCGGCGCCAAGGCCGGATTCGATTGCACGGTTCCCTTCGGGCGCAAAGAGACAGTATCAACTAAGGTGGCGACGGCGCCGGCGTTCGTTGGGCCGCGCCGCTTTCAGACGGTGCGCGAGGCGCTCGCGGCGGGACCGATTTATTTTGTCGATATCATGCGTGGCCTTGGGAGTAACGATGGCCGCGAGATTGCGCTCGAACTCGACGCTCTGCGCCAAGAGGGCGTGTTGTGCCGCAACAACGATGGCCAATATTTCCTCGGCACGTCGAAGAAAGGTGTCACCGCCATCGTTGGCGAGTGACAGATATGAAATTGGAAATGGGGGAAACGCCTATGCGACCCTATAGCCGGCGAATTGTCGTAACGACGATCTTATTACTTTCCGGCTCTATCAAAGGAGGATCATTATGGCTGCTTTCACAATAATCGGCGCTCCCGTTGTTCGGGCGGAAGGCCCTGACAAGGTCGCCGGGCGCTCGGTCTACGCCGCCGACGTCAATCTCCCAGGCCAACTGTGGGGTATGATTCTCCGCAGCCCTCATCCGCATGCTCGCATCCGGCACATCGATACTTCCAAGGCCCGTAAAGTCACGGGCGTCAAAGCCGTCGTCACGGGGCAAGATATCCCAGGGCGCTTTGTCGGCAAAAGTTTCCGTGACATGCCCGTTCTCTGTTGGGACGTGGTCCGTTTCGTGGGCGATAGAGTGGCG
>JACPFE010000087.1 GCA_016183145.1 Deltaproteobacteria bacterium
AGGAGGCACGAAGGACACGAAGGGTTTCGTAGGGTGCGCTTCGCGCACCGGTCGGTCTCGGAATATCTACCGCAAAGAACGCAAAGGGGGCAAAGAAAAGAAATCGATTTCCGAACTTGGTGTCTTGGCGCGAGGAATATCCGAATCCGAGGGGTCTTCGGCGCCCGGAAAATTTGCGCGAGCCGCGCAAATTTTCAGCTATAGTAGTATAAAGCGGACAGGGATCTTTCTAGGCTCCGGGGACAAAGGGGTTGAGGCCGTTCCTGTCGATTCTTTCTCTATCAGTTTTCATTGCCTTGACCGCCCACCCCCACCTCCACCCGCTCTCGCGACACCGGATCGGCGAAATACTCGATGTACCGAAGCACTTCGGCGCGTTGCGGCGGGGTAAGAATATCTTTAAAACCGGGCATCGCCGTGTTGGGCTTGCCCACGGTGATCACCGAAAAAAGGTAATTTCGGCTCTGCTTGGTCATCCAGGCTGCGTCAGTGAAGTCGCGCGGCTCGGGCGAAAGCAGGTGGCCGACTGTCCCGCCGCCGTTGCCCGAATCACCGTGGCAACCCAGGCAATAGGTGCTGTAGACGATTTTGCCCGCTCGGTAAACCGCGCCGTTTTTCGGCATGCCGGGAATCTCATTCGATGCCACAGGTTCCGGCTTGTCGACCGCCACGTTGCGATTTAACCGCTGTAAAAAAGCGATCAAAGCGTCGAGGTCCTCGCCTGTGAGATGCGCAAACGAGGGCATAAACGTAAAGGGCAAGACCGCGCGCGGGTCGACGAAGTAAGCGAGATACCAATCGCGCGTGCGCCTCGGAGTTCTACGCAGATCGGGCACGAATCCGGTCGGGTTGTTCGCCGCGGGTACGGCCAAGGTCGTCACGTGACAGGCCGAATAGCAGGGCTCGCGGTGAAAAATTTTCAGCCCCTGCTCTTCGAGCCCGCTCAACGGCTCATCGCGGAAAGATTCCGGCGCCCCGATGCAGCCTGCCATCAACGTGAGCATCGTGAAGACGCATACGAGTGGAGCCCCACGAACAAGCCCGTGGGGCGGAATCCTGAGCGAGAGCCCCCGGCCAAGGCCGGTGATCGAGTCGAAGGGTCTCTGTGACATCTCTACGCCTACCTCAGCGCGCTCAGGTAACCGACGAGCGCGCGCACCTGAAGCTCGTTTAAATAGAGCTGGGGCATTTTTCCGCCGGGGAGGATATCATCCGGATCTTTGAGCAGCCGTTCGAGATTTTCGGCATTGCGCTTGCGCGCGATGTAAGTGAGGGCCGGCCCAACCTCGCCGCCGGTGATGTCGACGGTGTGGCATATGTTGCACCCGGCGCCGCCAAACAATTTCTGCCCGTCATAGCGAAACTCAACCCGGCTCTCGACAGCGCGCTGCTGCGATGGCGCTGGCGCGCCGGCGGGCGGCTCGCGCACCACGCGCTTGGCCAAGAGGGGTAGGTAGCGCAACCGATCGCGGTTGTCCAACAACGTCATCAGATAAATCGTGATATCTTCAATCTCCTCGCGGCTCAAGGAGAAGACCGGCATCGTCGAGCCGGCGACCACGCCTTGGGGTCTGACCGTATGGGCGTAAATCCAGGTCCAAGTACGGTGGCTTCCTACCCTGCTCAAGTCCGGCCCCTCTTCACCGCCCTCGCCGTCGATCTTGTGACAGGCAAGACAAAAATAGCTGTTCACCAGTTGCGTGCCTCGAACGACGGCAGCCGTGGCTTCCGGCGGCAAGGTGTTCGCGCCGTGGCAGTTGTAACAAGCGGCCTGCATGTATTTGCCTCTGAGAAGCGGTTTGGCGGCGACCGCGCCTTGGCCGTGCGCCTCCAATGTGGTGACAGCCCTGCCCTCGCCCCCGTGACAGGCGACGCAGCCGAAGCGTTCCTCCGGATGGCTTTTCAGGAGCGCGGAATGGGTGCGCAGCGGCGCGGCGAAATTTTGAAACGCCGGGTTGTTATAGCCGAGATGGCAGGTCACGCACCGTTCCACCGACGTGTGGCCGTTCAGTTGGAGCTGTCTGATCTCAGTGCGCAAGTTCCTCGCCCATTCTTTTTGCGAGCCCTTTTGCGCCAAGCGAACCGCCTCGCGATAGTACGCCTCCTGGTAGCGCTCCCACTCCTGCTGTGACGCATCCCACAGCGTCCACCCTAAGACCAGCGTCAGCGCGACGCCGAAAATACCCAGCGATCTCTCCATAACCAGAAAAAACCTTCAATGAGGCCCGGGCCAATTTTCCCAGGGCCAATAGAAATTCCAGTTGGGCCCGCGAAAATAGATGCCCAGGGCGGTGGTCACCAAGATGCCAAGTAAAATCACTGTCCAAACGCTAATCATGACCACGCGTTCGCGGGCGAACCAGATTCCGATGCCCGCGGGGCGGCGATCGACATAGGGCAGCACGACCAGATAGATCATGAGAAGCGTCGGCACGCCGACGCCGCCCCAGAAAGCCGAGTAGCCGACCAGTTCCTGAAGCCCGAGAAAATACCACGGCGCCTTCGAGGGATTGCTCGGGGTCAGGGGATTGGCTTCCTCCTCCAGCGGCGCGTTGAAGAGCAGAGAAGCGGCGGGCAACCCTACCATCAACACTAAGAAAACCAGTAGCTCGAGATAGACGACCCGGGGAAACGTCGTGACCACGCTATCGGATCGCTGCGGCTGCCCCAGGGGCTCGCCGTCGGCGCCGCGATTTTCCGAAGGATGGGCCAGGCCGCCATCCTTGATGACGCGCCAGATATGGTAATTGACGATGAGCGCGGTCACGGCGGGAACGGCGATGACGTGGAGGGTGTAGAAACGCAACAGCGCGTCGCTGCCCACCGTTTCGCCGCCAAGCAGGATAAAACGGAGCCAGGGGCCGAGCACCGGCGCGTAGCTGACGATGTTGGTGCCCACGGTGACGGCCCAGAAGGAAAGTTGATCCCAGGGCAGCAGATAGCCGGTGAAGCTGAGCGCGAGGGTGAGCACGAGCAACGACACTCCCAAGACCCAATTGAATTCCCGCGGCGGCTTGTAAGCGCCGGTGTAGAAAACCCGGCACATGTGCAGCGCCACCCCGACGACCATCGCTTCGGCCGCCCAGCGATGAAGATTGCGCATCACCCGGCCGAAGGTAATCGTATAATTGAGGTCTAAAATGCGACCGTAGGCGGCGCCTGTTGACGGCTCATAGTAGAACATCAAGAAGATCCCGGTGATCCATTCGATGATGAAGAGGTAAAAGCAAATCAGGCCGAGACCGAAGGTGGTTTGCGCTTTGATGCTGCGATCGTAGACCCGCGTCGGATGGACGTGCAGGACCAAGTTGTTGACCACCGCCCCGAGCTGCTGCCTGACCGTGGCCGGATAGGTGCCGCGAAAAACCGAGCGGTAAAAGCGCGCCGGCAGCTCTCCCGCGAACACAGTCGCGCGAATGACCTTCTTATAAACCGCCGCGACGTCAATCATCGGTTTACACAACCCAGGAGCTGGATGGCGCCGTCGGGAAGCTCGAACAAGAGTTGCGAAACTTCTCCGCGGTTAACGTAGAGCTTCGCCGCCGCCCGCTCTTTTTCCACCCAAAACAGATTGCGCTCGCGGCATTCGAGGATGCCCGCGACCTCTCTCACGCTCTGGGATGAATCGATCTTGGCCACGGAAACAGCCGTGCTCTTGCCGATGCGGCGAATTTCCACGTCGCGAAACCGTCCGTTGAGCCAGGCTTGTTCGGCGGCCACGACTTCCTCTCCGCCGGCGGACCAGGCAAAGGTGCCGAAAGCGGTCTTGCCGCCGCGCGCCCATGGGACCTCCGCACCAGCCGTTAAATCCATCACGGACAAAAGATTACCCGGCGGCGCGCCCGGCGGCGCGACGAATTCCGCCGGCAAACTCCCCATGTCGGTGCCGAGATACGCGAGCCGAACGCCGTCGGGAGAAAGACGCGGAGTACCGACGTAATTCGGCGCGGAAACTATTTTCGCCGGCTCCCCTCGCTCGGGGCTCAGCGCCCAGATGCTTTGCCGGATCATCCCGCGAAACGGCGACCAGCCTTGCAGATACAGGCGCCCGGTTCGGCCCGACCAGGCAAACGGCACCGGTATGCCCTCTTCGCCGATTTTCTGGACGGCTGAATCCATGACGATCCGCGCTTGCTGCCGCTCCAGATCGAGCAACCCGACGCGCCAGGTCACATGCGTGCTTCGGCTGTTGCGCAGATTCATCGTCGCGTAGCTCAGATGTTTTCCCTCGGCATCGAAGGCAAATCCCAGCACCGCGTCATCGGTGGCGGGCTCAATGACCAGACTTCCACCGTTGCGCCAATCTAGAATCTCGATATGGTTCCTCGCCGGATTGGGGCTCTCCCGCACCAAGGTCGCCAGACGACTCCCGCCTTGCGCAACCACCAGAGCGCCGGTCTCTCTCTTCGCCAGCGGAATCATCTTGGCACCCGCCACATCGAAAACACCCAACATGGTTTCGCCCCAGCGCATGAAGGCGACCATGACTCCCTGTTGCGGCAGCGCTGCGCCGAGCCGCGCCTCGGAATTCGGCTTTCTCCAGCGCATGATCTCTTTCGCGTCGAGCGCCGGAGCCGCGGTCGGAGCCGGCGCCTCGACGGAAGCCAAATCAGCCACCCCGCTGCCCGGCGAGCCGCAGCCCGCCCCGATTAAGACAGCCAACGCAAAATGAAAAAATATGCCGCGCATGGCCATCGGGGAGCTCAAGTGAATTTATAAAAAGTTTGTCTGCGAACCGGGCGCCAGGTGTCGACGATCAGTTGGCCTTCAGGATCCTGAAAAACCTGGAACCAGGGCAAAGGCTTCGGCGCCGGGCCACTCAGAACGCGTCCGCCTGAATCGAATTTGCTACCATGGCAGGGGCATTGAAAGCCCCACTCCACCCGCGCCACCGTGCAGCCAAGATGCGTGCAGGCCGCCGACATTGCGCCAATGCCGGCCCCGGTGGACGCGATAAACAAGCGGCTCTCGGGCAAAAATATCTGCCGTCCCTGAGGAAATTCCTCCGGCTTGCCGATTTTAAACATCGTCGGCGGGCCAAAGGTAAAATTGGGAACGAGAAATCTGAAAGAGCCGAAACCCATCAGAGCAGCCGGGATGACCGAACTGCTCCAGGCCAGCCAAGTTAGAAATTCCTCTCTGGTTAATTTTCGCATCCGGCGCCTGTTCGTCGCTTATTCATGGAGTGTCTGCCGCGATGTCATCGCAATTCTTGTACCGCAGTCCGGCGTTCGATCCCCTCACACAATGGATGAAACGGCCGCAATCCTTACTGAAAGCAAGAAAAAAATGCGCGGTTTTCCTATGCGCTGGAAAATATCCGCGAATTTAAGCACGTCTTCGGAATCTAAGCGCGCGCCACGCAAGTTTCTTGAATCGCTTGACGAAGCAAGGCGAACCGGCTAGTTCTTCGCGGTGAGGGCGGGGATTACCTCGATCTTTCACTCCGCGGCGGAACTTGGCCCGTTCTTTGAACACAGAAACTCTTTGCCGGTGCTGACATTACTTCTCATTCTAAGGCTCATCCACATAATTGCGGCTGCGACGCTCGTCGGTTCAGTCATATTCAATTATTTTCTCCTGCGCCCGACCTTGAAACTGATCCCTCCGGCCCATGCGGTCGTGATCGCGCAGCGCGTGGGCAGCCTTTTTACCTATACCGGCTGGACCGCGTTGATCTTGCTTTTTCTAAGCGGCCTCTTGCGCGTGTATTATACGGACCGTCTCTGGCTGCTGGTCTCCTTCGATCTCTACGCGCACGCGCCCGGACGCGCCCTCGCTTTGATGCTGCTGTTCTGGCTGCTCACCGTGGCCAGCTCCACCTATATGACCTTTGCGCTGCGACCCAAGCTCATGAAGAAACTCATCGTCAGCTCGAATCCCACTCTCGCCGACGTGGAAAAGAGAAGGCAAGACCAAATGACCGCTTCCGCCCGGCTGGACCGGCTCCAGTTGATCAACCTGATTACTTCCACCCTGGCACTGGTTGCCGGCGCCTCCATTGCCATGGGCGGATTGTTCTAAGCTCGCGCCGCGTTCGAGACCGTGTCGCGATTCCGTTCATGGTTCGAGAGCTTCACCACGAACGGAGTTGTCTTAATGTAACTAAACAACCCTCGCCTCGAAGGCGAGGGGTTTCAATTCTCGTCGGCTCGAAGCCGACAAGAAACATTCCCTCTCCACCACGTCTTCGTGGGGTTAGGGTGAGGGGGCAACCCATG
>JACPFE010000637.1 GCA_016183145.1 Deltaproteobacteria bacterium
AAAGTCTCTTTCTCTGAGTCCTCCGCGTCTCCGCGGTGAGTCCTCAATTTCATCGCAGCTTGCGAACAATTTCGACGATTGTAGTGCAGAGTGAAGAGTTTTTGATCAAGAAATTCTCCGAACTTTGCGAACTCCGTGTCTCTGTGGTGATTTCTTCTTCACAGAAAACCCGGAATAACCACTTTTTAAATCGCTGTCGGGCTGGTTGACGACTCCCGACCCCGCCGCTTTTCCGTTCAAATGAAAATATCTTTGGCGGCAATCTTGAGTTCGGCGAACGGTGGAGCGGAAACGGGGGTTTCTCCCTGCAGTGTCGCCGCCTGCTTATAACCATCCACGCTCAGCAGATAGACTTCGACGGTCTCTTGCTCGGGATCGACGATCCAATAGGCCGGCACTTCGTGGCGGGCGTAAATCTGCGCTTTGGTTATACGATCGGTCCGGCTGGTTGCCGGTGACAAGATTTCGATCACCAGATCCGGCGCGCCCTCGACGGCTCGGTCGGTGATGATGTTCTGGCGCGCTTTCGCAACGAACAGCAGATCGGGTTGCAACACCGAGGTGGATTCGAGGATGAGATCAACGGGAGCGTAGAGCAGTATGCCAAGGCTCTTCTCATCAATGTACCGGGTAAGAAGCTTAAAAACATTAGCGGACGCGATTTGGTGCCTCGTGCTTGGGGCTGGCGTCACGGCGAGTTCTCCTTTTAGAATCTCATAGCGGTTGCCGTCATTGGGTAGGAGGACGTAGTCCTCATACGTGAGAACGATTTTTCCCTCGGGAATTCGCATGGGTGTCGACATATGCCAGCCGGTTGCTTGCTTGATACTTTTACCACCGGGGTGTGTGTGGGTCAATGCAACGGGGACGGGCAACTTTTGAAGAATTTCTAGCTGCGCCCTTCGATTCTTATCGTGGGGCCTAAAGGGGACAGGCTACTTTTCCAGTTTGCGAACGCAAAAAACCGGCCGAAACTTTCGCGTTGGTTCGAACCCGTCATCTTTCTGGATGGTGATTGCCCTCTAGATTTCAGAGGTTTGGACGAGGGAAGCGGAATCTGATGGTTGAAGCGGTTTAAAGGCACGGGTACAGTCAGGTAGAAGTGACGCGCCATCTCAAACTGCACTGCTCGACCGTCAGTCGATTACTTAAAGGTGCCGGAGAGCAAAGGTAAAGACATTTCCAACTTGCCAGCATGAAACGCTCCGGAGTCGCAGATCTTCCTCTCCATGGCGGCCGAGTCCCGCAATGGCTTGCCGAACGGATGACCCGATTGGGCGTAGCCATCACCGAAGCCATCGTCCGGGATTACGGCGCCTCTGCCTTCCTGTCGCGTCTGAGCGATCCCTTTTGGTTCCAGGCTCTGGGAGCCGTGATGGGAATGGACTGGCACTCCTCGGGCGTTACCACATCCGTGCTGGGAGCGCTAAAGCGCGGCCTCGCGCCGCGAGCGGAGGAACTCGGCCTTTACATCTGCGGCGGGCGCGGCAGATTCTCGCGCAACACGCCGCAGGAACTGCGATCGATCGCCGAGCGTCGCGGTTTCGACGGCGAAGCGTTGGTCCGCACCAGCAGGCTTACCGCGCGGATCGACAACAATGCGATCGCGGATGGGTTTCAGATCTATCTCCACAGTTTCGTGCTGGCGTCGAACGGCGAATGGGCAGTGGTGCAGCAAGGTTTGAACGATCGCAGCGGAATGGCGCGCCGCTATCACTGGCATTCGCTGTCGGTGCGTGATTTCGTCACCGAACCGCACAGCGGAATAGTCGGCGAAAATCAGGGCATGATCATGAATCTCGTGGATGCGCAAGCGAAACCCGCGCAATCGGCGCTGATCGAGATCGCTCGCGAAGCTCCGGAAAAGACCCTAAAAGCTGCACGCCATCTGCGCATGCCGGATCATCACGAGGTCCGCGCCGAAAACATCGACTTGAAGCGTCTCGGAGCTGTGCTGGCCGTCGCCTACGAGCGCGATCTGCACGACTTTGCCGAACTTCTGCTGTTGGAAAAACTGGGTCCGCGCACTCTTCAATCGCTAGCCTTAATCGCCGAAGTTGTCCACGGTGCGCCGAGCCGCTTCTCCGATCCCGCCCGCTTTTCCTTCGCACATGGCGGGAAGGATAGGCAGCCGTTTCCAGTGCCGTTGAAGACCTATGACGAATCGCTCAACCGCCTGCGACGGTCACTCGAAGAAGCAAAGCTCGGTGGCAAGGAGAAACTGGACGGCTTGCGCCGCCTGGAACGCTTCGTTGGGGCGATCGAAAGCGAGCTTACACCGAAAGCCGACTTCGATGCGGTGGTCGATCACGAAAACGCGATTTCCCGCTCGCTGGACGGCCGTTCTGTCTTTGACGCTATGCCCAAACAGCGCTCCCTTTTCTGATCTCAGAGCTGATCTCGCTTCCCCGGCGTCGGGTAAGGGGCATTGTTGCGGAGAGAGAGGGGGATAAAAGGGACAGGCGGCTTTTCTAGTTTCCGGATACCAAAAAGATTCTGCTGAAAAGACCTCCGTTCATCCTGAGCCTCGGAGTCTATCCTGAGTTTATCGAAGGAACGAACGGAGGAGCGTGTGAAATCATTGGAAATTTTCCGTTCATGCTGAGAGCCGTCGAGGCATTCTTAGGGTTTTTCGGCAGAATCCAAAAACTGGCCTGTCCCCTTTCTTTTTCGCGCACGAACTTTGTCGTGACGTACCACACCCGTCCGAATCGGCGCCGTAGTCCTTGACCCTGCCTTCCCGCCGTCGCGGGACGTCGATCGTTTCGCGCCCGCTGCGCTTTGCAAATCGTCGCGATTGTTGTAATCGATGGATAGGAGGTTCTCATGCTGCTGATCAACAACCAAGAAGTCGAAAAACTTTTTACGATGAAAGATTGTCTCGAAGCGTTGGAGGACGGCTACGACGATTTGCTCAAGGGGGACGCGGTGTACCGGCCACGCCTCGATCTCTGGATGCCCTGCGATCGGCCCGATGGTTACTATCGTTGGGGAACGATGGAAGGGGCGAGCCGGAAGATCGGTGTGTTCGCCATTCGCATGAAATCCGACATCGTTTACTGGCCCAACGGCGATACCGAAGAGAAGTACTGCATGCAGCCCGGGACCTGGTGTGGCCTGGTCATGGTCTTCAGCGTGCGCAACGGCGA
>JACPFE010000620.1 GCA_016183145.1 Deltaproteobacteria bacterium
AAGAAGGATTTCGAGGGCCAAGGGCTGGCGGCGATCTATACGACGAATCATTCGCAGCCCTTCTGGCCCGAAGAAGTCGCGGCAATTCTCGGCATCACGCCCGGCGTGTCGCTTGCTGGGGGCAATGGCGGCGCGAGTTCCGTGTCGTTGCTTGGGCACGCGGCCGCGGCAATCGTCGCCGGGCTATGCGATCTCGTGCTAGTCATCGCCGCCGCCGCGCCTTTCAGCGAGCGCGGCAGCCACCGCGGCACGCCTGCCGATACCCGCGACTATGAGATGCCCTTCGGCGTCATGGGGCCCAACTGCAAAATTTCTTTTGTTATGAGCCGCTACATGCACGAGTCGGGCATGACCGAGGAGCACTTCGGCAAGATCGCCGTCACCGGACGCTATCACGCGTCGCTGAACCCGAATGCCTATCTAAGAAAGCCGATCACTATCGAAGACTATAAGAAATCGCGGCTCATCTCCGACCCGATCCGGCTGTTCGATTGCGTCATGCCGGCCAACGGCGGCAAAGCCTACATCATGACCTCGGCGGAGCGCGCCAAGAGTATGCGCAAGCCGCCGGTGTACTTGCTCGGCTGGGGCGAGTGCAACAACGCGAGCTACGGACCGCGTTATCGCGCCAACCCGCTCATCACCGGCATCACGCAAGCGGGCAAGCGAGCCTTCGATATGGCCGGCGTCACGCATAAGGATATCCGCTGTCTCAATCTCTACGACGACTACATTCCCATCGTGATGATCCAGATCGAAGACTTGGGCTTCTGCGGCAGGAACGACAAAGCGTTCTTTGAAAAAACCGACTTTACGTTCAAGGGTGACCTGCCGATCCAGACCAGCGGCGGCATGATCAACTGCGGCCAGCCGTCCACCACCGGCGGCATGCTGCACGTGCTAGAGACCGTGCGCCAGTTACGCGGGGAGGGCGGCGAGCGCCAGGTGCCCGGTATCAAGTTCGGCATCTCCACCGGCGTCGGCGCGGTGAATTACGGCAAGAACTTCGGCTGCACAGCCGCAGCCATTTTGGGAAGCGAAGCGTAGAGGCAATGGAAACTCGGAATGTCTCCCGCAAAGGCGCAAAGGCGCGAAGGAAGAAAAGATGGGTTTCACCACAGAGACGCAGAGTTCGCAGAGTTCGGAGTATTTTTTAATCCAAAACTCTTTGCTCCGCGCCCTCCGCGCCTCCGCGGTGAGATCTCTTTTGGATCGATTCAATCAGCATAGCCACGCGAACATTTACGCGAGCTGCGAAAACTTTCAAGTGTAGTACGAGAGGATATTTTGACTATGGCGGAAGAAACGAAAGAGATTCGAAAACCACTACCGGAGATCACTCCCATCAACCAACCCTTCTGGGACGGCGCTAAAGCGGGCAAGCTCATGATGCAAAAGTGTAAAGACTGCGGCACATGGGTCTTTTGTCCGCGGCCTGTCTGCGGCGATTGCGCCAGTGACAAGCTCGAATGGGCGCAGTTGAGCGGTAGAGGCAAAATTTTTTCCTTCACTGTGATCCGCGAGGTCGTCGGCCAAGCGCTGCGCGGCTTCGCGCCGGATATTCCTTACGTCACGGCGTGGATCGACTTGGACGAAGGGCCGCGCTTCTGCAGCAACATCATCGGCTGCGCCGTCGATAAAGTTCACATCGACATGCCGGTAGAAGTCGTCTTCGAGGACAGTGGGGAGGGTGTCACGTTACCGAAGTTTCGCCCCGCTACAAGTTGAGGGGCTTGCGGAATTACTTTGAAAGACTATTCACCACAGAGGCGCAGAGTTCGCAGAGTTGGGAGTATTTTTCTAATCAAAAACTCTTTACTCCGCGTCCTCCGCGCCTCCGCGGTGCAATCTCCGAGATTGCCTCACAGGAAAGCCTGAAGGCCTCAAAAATCATTCTATCTACCCGTTATCGCCACAATCCCCGCCACAAGCAGCACGACGCCGATCACCACAGACCGGTTAATCTTTTCTTCGCCGCGCAAAAAAAGCGCGGTGAGACCGATAACGAAGAGCGGCGTGGTATTGATCAGCGGGGCCACAACTGAGATCTGACCGCCGTTGAGCGCGATGAACGTGCACAACTGGCCGATCAGCGCGAACACCGCGGCGCCGCCATAGTAGGGCAAGCATGGCCGGTTGATTTGGATCGAGCGCATATTTCCGGAAAACAAAACCGAGCCGAACAGACAAAAGAGCGAAGTTGCCGTCGAGACCGTCGCTGCGATGATCGGCTCGCTGGTGCTGTTAAGTCCCATCTTGCGGATATTCTGGGACACGGACGCGATCATCGCCGCACCCAAGGGAAACAAAAGATCACGAGGGCGCCACTTCGCTTCCCCCGCTCGTTTATACGAAACCAGCCACGTGCCGGCCACGGTTAAGATCCCGCCCAAATACACGATCAAGCCGGGGCGATCTTGGAACAGGAAAAAGGCGATCGCCACCGAAAAAAACGGCGACGTTCCCCGAATCGGTCCGGCACGGGAAACGCCGAGCCGGACGATACCGACGTAGAACAATACACGGACGATCGCCGGCTGGATGATGCCGCTCACAACAAAGAACAAATTCGCCGGCTGAAAAATCTTTTCCAGGGGATACTGAAAAAAAAGGTAAGGGCCGAGAATCGCCGTGTTGACAAAGAAACTGACCAGCGCCGCCGTCGAAGGGTTGGAAAACGCCGTGCCCTTGCGCACGAGGATCGAGTCCGCCGCCCACGCCGCCGCCGAGATGATCGCCCAAAGCTCGCTGCTCATGAAAAAATCGTCATGGTCTCCAGTTGAACAGTTCCTTAGCACAGCCGGTCACCGCAAGATACCGAAGGACAGCAAGAGTGATGTCCACGGCCTTTCTTTGGTCAGTTGTACTCGCCGCTTTGCCAATATATGTTAGCGTGAAACTGCGGTTTGATCGAAATACTTCGCGAGGACTCCGTGAAAAAACTTTTGAGCTTACTCGTCATGAGCGGCGCGGCTTTGGCGGCGCTTTTTTTTCTGACGAATAACAC
>JACPFE010000621.1 GCA_016183145.1 Deltaproteobacteria bacterium
AGGTTTGTTGCGCCGAATTAGCCTGGATACCCGCTTTCGCGGGTATGACGGAACCCAGGTGGGCCTCTTGGTTCTCATCCCCAAACGGGTATTTTCAAAGGAGGACACGAAGATCACGAAGAAAAGCGCCTAAGAAAGGTGACAGTCCCCCTTTCGAAAAGGGGACTGTCACCTTTGGTCGGCAGGTTATCCACACGGATGCCTGAAGAGCAAAGAATCCCAGCCATAGAAACTCGCGCATACGAAAGGAACAGCAATGATTCAAAAAAAACGGCTTGCAATTTTTGTTCTCTGTCTTTTGCTTGCGACAGCGGTTGGGAGAACCGATGTCCAAGCGCAGGACTTTTACAAAGGCAAAACAATTCGCGTGATCGTGGCCACCACGCCGGGCGGGGGATTCGATGCATACTCCCGCGCCATCACGCGCCACATGGGCAAGCATCTACCCGGCAATCCGTCATTCGTCGTCGAGAACATGCCGGGAGCCGGTTTTCTAATCGGCACCAATTATCTTTACAACCAGGCGAAGCCTGACGGCCTCACTCTGGGGAACTGGATCGGGACTCTGGTGCTCCATCAGGTCATCGGACGGAAAGGCGTAGAGTTCGACGCGCGCAGGTTCGAATATGTCGGCGCGCCGATAAAGAACCATGATCTCTGCCTCATGACCAGGGCCAGCGGCATCAGCGGTGCGGAGAAATGGATGGCCTCGCCAACACCTGTTAAACTGGGCGCAACTCCTCCGGGGTCGACTCCTTACGACAATGCTGTGGTCTTGAGAGAGGCCACCGGGCTTCCGATGCAGATCGTCTCGGGCTACAAAGGGACGGCGGAGATACGGCTGGCCATTGATGCAGGTGAGGTGGCGGGCCTTTGTGGTCTGTCGTGGGCATCGACCAAAGTTACCTGGCGCAAGCAACTTGAGTCCGGGGAGGTTAAGGTAGTACTGCAGAACTCCCCCGCGCCCCATCCGGATCTGCCTGATGTTTCACTCGCCATTAATCTGGCGAAGACCGACGTGGGCCGCAGGTTGATTCAGGTGGCGCTCCATGACGTGAGCGCGATCACCTACCTTTATTCGTTTCCGCCAGGGACGCCGAAGGACCGGGTGCAGATTTTCCGAAAGGCTTTCCAGGCGACGTTGAAAGATGCGGAATTCGTCGCCGAGGCCAAGAAGGGAAATTTGGAACTCGATCCAGTTGCCGGCGAAGACCTGGAAAAGATCGTGAACAGCTTTTTCAAAGTGGATACCCGCACGGTGAACAAGCTTCGAGAACTCCTGAAGTAGAGTGAGGGGAGGGGGGGAGTAATCTTCTGGAAGAGGGAGACAGCGCAAGGCGCGAATCTGTCGGCGGAGATAAGCCATGTTCACGCAAGGATGGAAAACTTCCGAGCGCAAGTATGACGTGATCGTTGAGCGCGACGCGCGGATTCCCGTCCGGGACGGAACGTTGCTGGCCGGAGACCTTTTTCGTCCCGCCGGCCCGGGAAAGTTTCCCGTGATCCTCGGCTGCCACCCGTACAACTGCGAAGTTCAAACCGCGCCGCTGCGGCCGATTGGCTATGGCAATCTTAGGGGCTACATCGAGGCGGGGGATCCGGCGTTTTTGGTCCGGCGCGGTTATGTCCAGGCCGTCGTCAACGTGCGCGGTAGCGGCAAATCTCAAGGCAAATTTCAGATGATGGGCCCGCTGGAAGTGCAGGACGTGTGCGATACGATTCAGTGGCTGGCGAACCAGCCCTGGAGCGACCGCAACGTCGGCATGTTCGGCGTCTCTTATTTCGCCTGGCTCCAGCTCCAGGTGGGGGCGCTTAATCCGCCCCATTTAAAAGCGATCTTCGCTCCCTGGGGCGCTACCGATTTTTATCGCGACGTGTTTTATCATGGCGGCATCCTGGCGCATGGGTTTCTACGTCACTGGAGTCTCAACTGGGACAACCCGCGGCCGATGAGTTGGTGCCGGGAGAAGATGGGCGATGAGCAATATCGCCGGGCGATTGAAGCGGCACTGCGCGATGAGGACATCGTCGCCGTGGCCGATTTGCGCCAGGCGTTGGAAAATCCCGACAAAGGAAGAAGCCCTGCCGTGGTGGACGTGATTTTGAACGCGCTGGACGGCGACTATTATCAAGAAAGAAATGTGAACTACGAGAATGCCCGCACGCCGGCTTTCCTGGGCGCCTGCTGGGGCATGTACGGCCTTCATCTTCCCGGCGCGTTCCGCACCTGGAAGCACTGGAAAGGCCCCAAGAAAATGGTCATCAGTCCGCCTCTCTACCTGGACCGGCCGGTCTACCAGTATCAGTATGAGTCGCTGCGCTGGTTCGACTATTGGTTGAAAGGGATCGACACCGGGGTGATGGATGACCCGCCGGTGCGCCTGTTCATGTCGCCTGCGGCGCAATGGAAGAGCGCCAAGGATTGGCCTTTGCCGGAAACCCGCTGGACGCCTTTCTACCTGCACGCCGGCGGCTTGCTCAGCGAGCACGAACTATGGCCTGACGAAGGCTGCGATCGATTCGAAGATTCCACCTTTGCCCACCACGAGTTAACCTACTGGACGCCGTCGCTGGTGGAAAACACGGAGCTGATCGGCCCGGTGGTGCTGGACCTATTCGCATCGAGCAGCGACGCGGAAATGTTCGTGTTCGCCACGCTGCTCCTCCAGGACCGCGACGGACAAGTCCACGAGCTGACGCGGGGCTGGCTCAGAGGATCGCAGCGGGCGCTTCGTGCGGACTCGGAGCCCTGGGACCCGATCCTGGCTCACGATAAACGGGAACCGCTGGAGCCGGGGAAAATCTACGAACTGCGCTTCGCCATGGTTCCCACCGCGCGCTTGGTGCTCGCCGGCGAGCGCATCGGTGTACGAATCAAGGGCGCCGACAACGAGGCGGCCGAGAGCCGGCTGCAGCAGATCGCCCGAGGCTGTTTGTGGCGGCAGAGCCCATGGCGCATGACGGTCTACCACGAGGAGTCGCACCCTTCCCATCTGCTGCTGCCGATTACGCAGGGAAATCTGGTGGGGACATTTCTTTCCGGGGGAGAACTCCCCGACATCGAGCCGGGAGAAAAGCCCTACGCCAAGTTCCACATGCCGAAGGAGTAGCGCGAAACGAGGCGCGTCTTCCCTGACGGGGGGAACCGTTACCGCGATGAAGCAAGTGCTCAAGACCAAAGGGCGGGAAGTCCCGCGCGACTATAAAATCCTTGTCATCGCTGGTGGCTCTTCGGCGAATCCAGCGGTGCTGGCCTCCGGCCAGATCGCGGCCACGACCATCGCCGTGCCGCTGAACTTTGTCGCCGAGGAACTCCGGCTTCAACGCGATCGGATGTTCTCAAGAAGCGCTTGTTGCTGCATGGGATGTGGCACGACGCGGTGATGCTCTCGTTTGTGCGCACCGGTAAGTTATCGCTTAACCACTCGTTTCGGCCAAATCTCTGAACAACCGCTGAGCTTACAACGTTCGGCGAATTGAACTTTTTAGAACACCGTGGCAACATAAATCAATGGGCACTTTCCATACTGGCTGTAAGGTCGAGAACCACGTGGACCGGTCAAAGTTCGTCCGATTCCAGAAGGTCCTTGTCGACACGGGAAGTGAGTACACTTGGATACCAGAAGCTAAACTGGAGCAGATCGGAGTCAAGAGGGAAAAAAAAGACCTGCGGTTTGTGCTGGCCAATGGAGAGGTTGTGACCCGTAGTGTCGGCTTCGCTATTCTGAGGGTTGGAAAGAATTTCACAATCGATGAAGTCGTCTTCGCTGAGCCGGGCGATCTTCTCCTCCTGGGAGCCCGTACCCTTGAAGGATTGAATCTCACTGTGGATTCGGCCAGGAAGAAGCTTGTCGCAGCCGGTCCTCTCCCTGCCGCCTGATCGTCACCGAACCAGGCGCTGGAGGATATCGGCACGGAGCCGTGCCGAATCTTCAGCGTGGGGCTGATTCAGGGGGGGCAGCCTGTCCTCCTTGTCCATTTCTTGCCGTGAATTTTTTGGTCAAGGAAATGACCGTTAAACCCCCTTATGCTAGAAAAAGGATGAGAGTGCTACACGGAAAATCACATCTGGCATCCGGACGGGGACGTGACCCTGGAGGGACTGAAATTCAATATTCAAATCTATTCAGAACAAACCCCGAGCAAGGGACCGCCGCTCACACCGGCAAAGTACATGGATCAGAGTTATCTAAAAGAGGCGTTGAAACAATTGGCCGCGAAATGAAAACATTCAACAGGTAGTAACCGAAAGGCGAGTTCGGAGCGCTCTCGGATAGATTGCAGAAAGGAACTTTATGCGCGGTGTGAGGTCAAAACGAAAGCTTGTTTGTGCGGTTTTTCTTCTCTGGCTTTTCTGTCCCGACTTTCTTTTTGCGCAAACTAAAAAGCTGAAGGAGATGAAGGTCTCTTATCCTTTCGGCGGTTCGACCAGCTTTTTCTGGGTCGCCCAGCGCTCGGGATCTTTTGAGAAATACGGCCTGGGGGTGGAGCCGGTTTACATTCGAGGCGGCCGGGCCGG
>JACPFE010000622.1 GCA_016183145.1 Deltaproteobacteria bacterium
GAGCATTAAACCATCTCGGGTGATGCGCACAATATCCCACTTGAGTTCGCGTTGTTTCCGCAATTCCTCCAGCATCATGATTGATGCGCGGTCATTGTCGAAAGCCATCTCATGTTTGCGCCACCCTTGCGGGAAGTCCACCTCGAAGTCCCCCCCGCTGGCCATATACTTGCCGCCAACCGTGACATAAGGCGCACAACCCGCCAGCAAAGCCAGCCCGGCCAACACGCATAGCGAGTGGAATGGCTTCGAGTTCATGTCCCCTCTGCCTCGTCTCCG
This sequence comes from Deltaproteobacteria bacterium, assembly GCA_016183145.1. Taxonomy (GTDB): domain Bacteria; phylum Desulfobacterota; class Binatia; order UBA9968; family UBA9968; genus JACPFE01. The sequence continues at coordinate 280 of JACPFE010000622.1, forward strand.
AGTTCTCGCAGATACTGTTCGATGTAACCTCGCTCCTTGGAGTCCGGGAAAAGCGATAGATATTTTCGGAACTGATCACGGGCTTTTCTTTTTTCGCCTAGCTTCATATAGATGAGTCCCAACCCTTTATAGGAATGCGCGTAAGATGGATCCCGTTGTACGGCGGCCAGATATTCTTTTTCCGCTGCCTCCCTGTCGCCCTCTGTCGCTCGTTGACGGCAAACCTCTCCCAGCCAATAATGGCCTTCCGGGCGATCATCCCGGTGCTTAAGGTATCTTCTCAACGCGTCCTCGGCGAAGCCGAAGCGGCCCATCGCAAGGTCCAGTTGGGCGTTCTCCAGCAGCAACGGTAGAATCTTTTCTTCAAAACGCTCAGCGCCTTTTTCGCCCCCCTCGCTGGACGGCCGCTTACCGAGCAGCCGGCTGAAGTTCTCCTTTCTTTCCTGCAGACGAGGGTGAGTGCCGAAAAAAAAGGGTTCTTGGATCTGCCGTTCCTCCAAGTCTTTTTTGATGGCATCGAAAAGTCTTGGGGTCTCCGCGGGATCGTATCCGGCACGGACAAGGAGGTCGAAGGCTTCGCGGTCCGCTTCCTCTTCCGCCCCTTGGGAATACCCTGACACGGCGGCCATGGTCCCGATGGCTCCTAGTATAACGACCCCCGCGCCGGGCAGCCCGGCGGGAGCGCCGATGACCTGAAGGGTGGTCATGAGAGCCGCCGCGCCTTTGATGTTTCTGAAGGCTTGCAAGGTATGCCGGTGGATGACATGGGCGATCTCGTGAGCCAGCACGGTGGCAAGTTGCGCCTCGTTGTCCATTTTGGCTAGAAAGCCACTATGAATATAAATTCCTCCGTGGGGAAACGAAAAAGCGTTCAAGAAAGGATTTTTGATGGTTTTGAATCGGAAGGAGATGACCTTCACGTCGAAGTTCGGCGGGATGAGCCTTCGACCCACCTGGGTCAGGTAATCTGAAAAGACGGAATCATCGTAGAGCCGACCCCCGCCGTCCAGCTTGGTCTGTTCTTCCGCGGCCATTTTCCAAAGCCGCTTTTCGTCCTCCTCCAGTTCTATCCCCGGTTGTTTACCGAAGGGCGCAACCGGGGAAACCGCGCAGGCTACCGCCCCGGAGCAAAGGCAGACGATAAACAAGAGCGGTCGCAGATCGTATCCCCCAGCGCCGCCGACGGCGTGGTACCACAAGAGGTCGCCGCTTCGGCCATCCACTAACGTTGCCTGCAGATCCGTTCCCCCTCCCAACTGAGGAATGATGACCGTGCCGGTAGCGACTCCGGCGCCGATACCCAATAAAACGCCGAGGGCCTGAAGCGCCTTTCGTCCTTCGCTCCAAATATGGTCTTTCCCGGTCACGAGCAGGAGTGAGTCGCTCTCTGTCGGGATCATCTCTTTGACCTCGGCGCCGAGCGAATAGTCGAAATTTTTGATCTTATCCTCGAAACGGTATTCGGGTCTCGGGTGATACGTGTGGAGGAGGATGCTTTGATTGACGACTTCAAAGAGCGCGTAGGCGCTATCGAGACTGGATGGAGTCTCCTCGTTGGCGGGACCGCGGGAGACCGGCTGGATCGCCAGATTCGTCCTTGACCGAAGCTCGCTTTGGACGGCGGCCAAGACGTTATTGCGGGCCTGCTCTGACCAGTCGTCTCTCTTTTCCGGCAGCCCGCCTGTTTCCAGATAGAAGACGTCGATCCGAGGCAAGATCAAGACTACATTATTAAAACCCTTCAGCTTTTCGGGTAAGCTCGGATTCGCTCGGGAGAGCGGTCCCAGGGCGCAGCTGCTTGCGAGCGCTAGAATCGAAAAAAGAACGAACGCCGTCCACGACGCCCGGGGGGCTTGCGGGGCAGCAAATAGCCGTTGAGGCGGAGAATATGCGGCGGCGTTGACGATGCAGGCCATCGGCGGGACGCTTCTCGCTACTTTGTTGCCAGGGACTTCATGATCGAGAAATCGAAGACTTGCTCTCGGGATATTTTCTTGTCCGTCCCGATAGCCTTCAGCTCGAAATCCAGCACCTTATCTTGAAAGTCTTCCGATATCAGGCCGTCGGAAACGAAAAAGGGCGTGCTGGCATCGTGGGTTTTAAGCGCCGCCTCGTAAGGTAGGTTCATCTGTTTGGCCATGATCTTGGCCGAGCCTTCCCGATTGTTCTTAAAAAACTTGAGCCCTTTCAGCGTGGCGCGCAGAAAGCGCACCGCCGCGTCGCGTCTCTTGGTCAGAAAAGACTCGCTGACGGCCACGCCGCCGGTCAATGCGCCCACCTCTTTTTCAAAACTCGCCAGCTCGACGTAACCGGCGTCTTTGGCTATGAGGTTGCCTGGGTGGCTCAAAACCGCCACGTCGATCGAGCCGGCAAGCAATGCTTTGATCACCACGTCCGAGGTGCCGATGTAGACGATCTGCAAATCTCTCTTCCAGTCCACGCCGTTCTTTTCGAGAACGATCTTCAAAAGCCGGTCGTTGGTGCTGCCCGGCGTGCTGCTGGCGACCTTGGCTCCTTTGAGATCCGAAAAAGCGCGAATATGTTTTTTTGCATAGAGGGAGTAGGCGGGTTTGTCGTTAAAGACCATGACGATCTTCAGCGCCGCACCTTGAAGCATCGCCGCCAGAGTTGTTGGGCCGACGGTTTGGGTCGCATCCACGGTTCCGCCGACCAGCATCTGAACGCTGGTCGCCGTCTTGACTCCGGACAAGATCCGCACGTCGAGCCCCTCGTCCAGGTAGAAACCTTGCTCCTCGGCGATCCGGAAAACCATCGCGTAGGCGCTGCCCGCGCCCGGGCTGCTCAGCGAAACGACGGGGCGGGACTCAGCGGCTTCTGAAAGCGATGGCAAAAGCCGAAAAATCAGGATGAACAGGGAGATTGCGCTCAGGGCGCTGGATTTGTTGGACATAGATTAACTCCAACAAATGGCCTGTCTGGCTATTCTCGGATGTGATCTGAATCCGATCTACCTCTCTCACATTCACCTAGTTCAAAGTCATATGCGTTGTCAAATAAAGAGAGACAGCCCTCATGGTTGACGTCACCCGCGCGTCAACTGTCGATACTTGATCCGATGTGGCCGGTCGGCGGCGGCGCCCAGCCGGCTCTTTCGGTCTGCCTCATATTCAGAGTAATTGCCGTCGAACCAGA
>JACPFE010000623.1 GCA_016183145.1 Deltaproteobacteria bacterium
CTTTGAGCTGGCAGGCGTCTCCCGAAATTCATCTGCAAGCGTTCAGTTACACCGTGCATTTGGTCAATGCCTTCGCGCTCCTGTCGGTTCTCTTCGCCGCCATGCGCGGCGCCCCAAGGGAGTAATCGGCGCCGTCGAAGATCCGGCTCTGGATAATCCTGGATTCCGCATTTGAAAGTTAAGGCACGGAGCGAGGTGCGAGCCTTCCGTAGCGAAGGCAATGGACCTTTGCCTCTAAGAGTTTTGAGATCACCGGTGCCCTAAGTGGCGTCCGTAACCCGCTGACAACAGATTACCAAGCACGTAAAACGACTTTGATACTGCGGAGCTCGATGCCTTCGCTACTCCAGTCTCACACCCCGCTCAGTATAGATTGTAACTTTAACTGCCGAATCCGGGATAATCCCATTCAGCTTGCGTCCCACCGGGTGCCGGCTATACGATGCGCTCAGGCGATTCATGGGCTGGTACCTTCACATCGACATGGACGCTTTTTTCGCGTCCGTGGAACAGGTGCTCGATCCGAGATTGAAAGGCAAACCGGTCATCGTCGGCGGCCGCAACGGACGCGGCGTGGTCACCTCGGCGTCCTACGAAGCGCGCAAGTTCGGCGTCCATTCGGCGATGCCGGGCTTCCAGGCAAAAAGGCTTTGCCCTCATGGAATCTTTCTGCCCAACCGGCGTCGCGTCTACGCGGAATTCTCCGACAAAGTGTTTGCGATTCTGGAACAATACTCGCCGGCAGTGCATGCTCTTTCCATCGACGAAGGGCTCGTTGATCTCACCGGCACCGAGAGGCTCTTCGGCCCGCCGCTTAGAACGGCCGAGCAAATCATTCGGCGCGTCGAGAACGAACTGGGCCTGCCATCCTCCGGCGGCGTCTCCACCAGTCGCGTGACGGCCAAGATTGCCGCCACGCTGGGGAAGCCGCGCGGGCTTGTTTATGTGCCCGCAGGATCGGAGGCGGACTTTCTCGCGCCATTGGCGGTCGAGATGATTCCGGGCGTCGGACCCAAAACGCACAAAGCTCTGTTGCAACGCGGCATCAAAACCATCGGCGATTTGTTGAACAAACCGAAGCTGGCCGAGCGTTATCTCGACTTGACCGAACATGATGAACCCAAGCGCCGCCACGATCATTCCATCGGCAACGAGACCACGCTCGACAAGCCGCTCAAAGACACGGCAAAGATGGAAGAGGTGCTCTGGGAGCTGGTCGAAGAAGTCGGCGGCCGGTTGCGCAAGGAGAGCCTCTACGCCCGCTGTCTCACGGTGAAGATTCGCTACACCAATTTCCAGACCATCACGCGCTCGCGCACGCTGGCCGCCCCGACCTGCTTCGACAAGGAAATCTTCGAGGTGATCAGCGATCTCTTGAAGCGCAACTTAGCCCAGGGCCGCGCCGTGCGCCTTTTAGGCGTGAGCGCCAGCGCGCTGCAAAGCACAGGCTGGCAGGAGCCGCTCTTGAATCGCGAGCGACGAAAGTCTTTCGAAAAACTCTATCAAGGCATCGACGAGCTGCGCCTTAAGTACGGCGATGACGCCGTCGGCGCCGCCACGCCGCGTGGTCGCACAAGTTGATTTTCCCGCCGAAGCTCCGTACTGTTTCTGAAATCCACAATGACGAACACGAAGAGCAATAACCACCCGTTTCTCGCCGCCTGCCGCCGGGAAAAAACTCCGTATACGCCGGTCTGGCTCATGCGCCAGGCGGGGCGCTACATGAAAGAATACCGTGAGCTGCGAGCGCGCCACGGCTTTCTCGAACTGTGCAAGAACTCCGATCTCGCCGCCGAGATCACCGTGACGCCGGTGGAACGCCTCGGCGTCGATGCCGCGATTCTCTTCGCCGACATTTTGCTTTTGCTCGAACCGCTGGGCGTCGGACTCGAATATGCCAAAGGCGACGGCCCGGTCATCCATCAACCCGTACGCAGCGGCAAAGATGTCGACGGCTTGAAAGATTTCGACCCCGAGAAGGAACTTTCCTTCGTGTACGACGCGGTTAAAAAAACCTGTCAGGCACTGAAGAATAAAGTTCCGCTGATCGGTTTCGCCGGGGCGCCCTTTACCCTCGCCTCCTATCTGATCGAAGGCGGCGGCTCGCGCCATTACATTCATACGAAAAAGCTCTATTACGCCGCGCCGCAAGCGTGGCATCGCCTGATGGAACTTCTTGCCGCGCTCACCGCCAAATATCTCAACTGTCAGATCGCCGCCGGTGCCCAGGCGGTGCAAATCTTCGACAGCTGGGCGGGTTGTCTAACACCGGTGGACTATGAACAATTCGTTTTGCCGCACACCCGGGCCACCATCGCCGGCTTGACTCCCGGCGTTCCCGTCATCCATTTCAGCACCGGCACCGGCGGCTTTCTCAAATTGCTGCGCGCCGCCGGCGGCGACGTGATCGGCGTTGACTGGCGCGTCCATCTCGACGAGGCTTGGGAACGGCTGGGCCATGATGTGGCGATTCAGGGGAATCTCGATCCAGGCGCGCTGCTTGCTTCGCCGCGGGACATCCGGCGGCGGGTCGAAGAAATACTCAGACGCGCCGGCGGCCGGCCGGGCCATATCTTCAATCTCGGCCACGGCGTGCTGCCGGAAACGCCGGTCGAGAACGTAATCGCCATGGTCGAAGCGGTTCACGAGCTAAGCGCACGGTAACAACCAACTATCTAACCGACCGATTCTTAACCCTCGCCCGCTTCAGCCTGAGGCTGATCCGCCTCCGGCGGATGCGGGAAGGGTGAGGGCAAAATAATCGAGGGAAAAACAATCGAGGGTAACCCCATGCACAAAAAAATCACTCGGCGAGCTTTTTGCTCGGTGCTATTGGCTCTTCCCTTTCCAGCCCGGGCGCAGCAGGCGAAGAAAGTCTCGCGGATAGGGTATCTTTCGTCGTTCGACCCAGCTAGTGAGTCCGCCCGTGCCGAGGGAATTCGGCTGGCTCTGCGCGAGCTTGGCTACGTAGAAGGGCAGAACATCGCCATCGAGTACCGATACTCGGAAGGGAAGCTCGATCGGGCACCTGAAATTGCGGCCGAGCTGGTGCGTCTCAAGGTCGATGTCATCGTGGTAGGAGGAGGGACCCCATGGGTCCAGGCGGCCAAGAATGCGACCAAGACGATTCCCATCGTTATGACCGGCTATGGGCGCGATCCTGTCGAGGCAGGTCTGGTTGAAAGTCTTGCCCGTCCCGGCGGCAATATCACCGGTATTACTCTCATTGCCAGAGAACTAGGTGGGAAACGGCTGGAGCTGCTCAAAGAAGCCGTTCCCAAAGTTGTCCGTGTCGCGGTTCTCTACGATCTGGGCAGTCCGTCCCCTGCACGCGAGGTAAAAGAGGTGCTCCCAGACCCGGCGCGCGCGTTGAAGTTGGCTCTTCAGCCTTGGGAAGTAAGCAGTACGGGCGATTTCGAGAAGGTATTCGCCGCGCTGATCAAACAACGCGCCGACGGGCTCTACGTGCCCGGCGGCCCGCTCATGTTGGCTCACAGAAAACGGATTGTGGACCTTGCGGTAAAGAGCCGGCTACCGTCGATGTACTACAGCAGAGAATTTGTAGATGCCGGTGGGCTCATGTACTACGGGGCAGACCTCGCGGACAGCTACAAGCGTGTTGCATATTTCGTGGACAGGATTCTGAAGGGAGCCAAGCCCGCCGATCTGCCGGTTGAGCAGCCGATGAGGTTCGAGCTGGTGGTGAATCTCAAAACGGCGAAACAGATCGGCGTGACGATTGACCCGA
>JACPFE010000618.1 GCA_016183145.1 Deltaproteobacteria bacterium
CTTATGCCATTGATACATGCTTCGTAACGTATTGTATTTACAAAAAATTCAAATCGTTGGACTCATCCTGAAAGCGCCAGTTTTGGAACATATCGACACTTTCAGCCGAAATTGACACTGAAAGGGATGATGCGCCTGGAAAAAATCGGATTCAATTCTCAATGTGAACGAGCAGGTTGCTGAACAACCCTCCGCTCAACCTTCGGGAACCTCAGAGCGAACGGAGGAGCGGTGGAGATTTTCTGTGCCTATGGAAGCACTCAAAACAGGAATACCGATTTTTCGACACGCTGCCGGGCCTAATTGAGGTTACGTGATGATGGGAGCAAAGCTGGTGGAGCGCCGTGGGCAAGCCCGTGGCATCTCCCACCTCGCCCGTGGCGCGAAACCCTGAGCGAGAACCGCCGGCCAACGCCGGGGGGTTCGAGTCCAAGGGTCGAATGGTGCGAGGAGGGGGACTTGCACCCCCACGGCATTTCTGCCACTAGCCCCTCAAACTAGCGCGTCTGCCTATTCCGCCATCCTCGCGAAGGATTAGCGCTACGGACTCTTACTATTCTGCGGCGGCGTCGCTTGGGGAGCCGAGGGAGCCGTCGCTTTAGGTTCGCTGGCCGGCGTAGTTGGTTGCGCGGGAGCCGCCGGCGCGGTTACGGGTGTGCGGCTGTCAAAGATCGTTGCCGACGGCTTGCGCCCGGCGAAATATCCAAGCGCCAGCGAAGTGAACATGAAAACGATAGCCATGCCGCTGGTGAGCTTGGTGAGAAAGTTGCCCGCGCCGCTGCTACCGAAAATGGTCGCACTGGAGCCGCCGAATACCGCTCCCACCTCGGCTCCCTTACCGGTTTGAAGCAGTACCACGAGGATCAAACCGATACTTACGATGACATGAATGATGGTAATGACGATGATCATAATTAATTTAACTTCGGTTAAAACAACGAGCGATAGTTATAAAGGACTCCGCCGCTAAACTGGCCCCCCCGACAAGAAAACCTCCGACTTCAGCTGTCATCGCCAGCGCAGCGGCGTTGTCGGGCTTGACGCTGCCGCCGTAGAGGATGCGGATTCGAGATCCCGCCCCCTTCCCGAACCAGGCCGTGAGTAGTTGGCGAATTCGGCGGTGCACCAGGGCGATCTGGACCGGCGATGCGTTTTGGCCAGTTCCGATCGCCCATACCGGTTCGTAAGCAATTTCGATGTTGTCTATAGCATTTTTGGCTAACCCCTTCAACGCGATCCGAAGCTGCCGCGTGATGACCTTGGCCGTTCGGCCCTGGCGCCGCTCCGCAAGAGTCTCGCCGACGCAAAGGATCACTTGGAGCCCGTTGCGCAGCACCGCCTCGACCTTTTGGGCGACCACTGCGTCTGTTTCATGAAAGATATGCCGTCTTTCCGAATGGCCCAAAACCACCATATCGCAGCCAACATCTCGGAGCATCGACGGGCTCACCTCGCCGGTGAACGCGCCGCTCTCCTGCCAATGGCAGTTTTGCGCTGCCACACCGATCCTGGTGCGGCGGAGGGTCTTTTTGACCGGCGCCAGCGCCGTGAACGGCGCGGCGACGGCGAGTTGGACCTGAGCAGGTTTTCGCCGCTGAAGGCGAAGGATGTTGCGGGCCAAACCGGCGCATTCCGCTTGGCTGCCGTGCATCTTCCAGTTGCCCACGACGAGAGGAACGGTCACGGAGCCACCTCCAGAGCTTTGATTCCGGGGAGTTCCCGACCTTCGAGAAACTCAAGCGTCGCTCCGCCGCCGGTCGAGAGATGGGTGATTTTGTCGGCAACGCCGGCAGCCGTGACCGCCGCAACAGTGTCGCCTCCGGCGATGATGCTGACGAGCCGGGAATGATTTTCCGCCAGCGCATGCGCCAGCGCACGGCTGCCTTGACTGTAAGGTTCAACTTCGAACAACCCCACGGGCCCATTCCAAAGGACCATTTTGGCTTGGCGAATCTCATCGGTAAACAGCGCCACTGTTTTCGGACCGATGTCCAGACCCATTCGGTCAGGTGGAATCTGGGTGGCGCCCACGATGGGGCTTGTTTTGTCCGCGTCCCCGGTGACGTGATCCAGAGGCAAGTGCAACGAAACGCGTCGCTCGGCCGCTTCTTTCATCAATGCTTGCGCCAACGCGATCTTATCGCTTTCAATCAGGGATCTGCCGATGTCTAAGCCCCTTGCTTTGAGGAACGTGTAAGCCATCCCACCGCCAATGAGAAGAGTGTTGACTTTCGGCAGCAGATTGCGAATGACGCCGATTTTGTCCGAAACCTTCGCGCCGCCCAAAATCGTCACAAAGGGAGGTTCCGGCTTAGAAAGCACCCGAGACAGGTAATCGAGTTCTTTTTGCAGCAATAAGCCGGCGGCTTTCTCCTTGAAAAAGGCCGCCATCCCCGCGATCGAGGCATGGGCCCGATGCGCCGCGCCGAAAGCGTCGTCGACGTAGACATCGGCAAGGGCGGCCAGGCTTAGTGAAAAAGCGGGATCGTTTTTTTCTTCCTCGCTGTGGAAGCGAAGATTTTCCAACAGAAGGATTCGGTGGCTGGGCTCGCGCGCAAGCCGCTCTACATCGGCGCCGATGCAGTCCGGCGCCATGACCACGGGCTGGCCGAGCGAGCGCTCCAGATAATCGCGCACGGGAGCCAGGCTAAACTTGGCAACGACCTTTCCATCCGGGCGGCCCAGATGGGAAGCGATGACAACTTTTCTCGCGCGCTCCAGGATCAGCCGGAGGGTCGGCAAAGCGCTCTCGATTCGGTGCGTCTCGGTAATTTTTCCCTGGTCGATGGGAACGTTAAAATCGACGCGCAAGAAAACCCTTTTATCATGCAAATCCAGCTCGTCGATTTTCCGAATCATTGGGAAATTCCTCCTCGCCCGCGGCCATCCCAAATGCCCGTGCAAGAAATTTTTCGCTTCTCAATTGACTAATTACAGGGCTTATAATACTTTTTCAATCAGCCCCTCGACACTTCCGATGGATTTCCTTTGGTCGCTCCAGTTGTTGGCCCAAGACGGACTCCCCGTGCCGCAGCAGCACGGTGTGCTCGATTTGGTTCGCGGATCCGGGCTCGTTGTTCAATCAGTCTTATATTTATTGATTTTGTTCTCAGTTGTAAGTTGGGGAATCATCGCTCACAAATATCGCCAGATTCGGCGATCCAAACGGGAGTCGGAGAAATTCATCGAGGTGTTTTGGGAGCGGCGCAATCTTTCGTCGATACATGACGCCAGCCGCGAGCTTAGAATCGGCCCGGTAGCGCAGGTTTTCCGCGCCGGCTACGAGGAGCTCGTCCGGGTCTCCCGCGCCAAGAGAGACTCGCCGTCTGGAGAAAGTATGACCACGGAGTTGGGCGGCGTGGACAATGTTACCCGGGCCATGAAGCGAGCGACGAGCGTCGAAATCACCAAGCTCGAAAAGTATTTAACCTTCCTTGCCACTACCGCCAGCGCGGCGCCATTTATCGGCTTATTCGGAACGGTTTGGGGGATCATGAATGCCTTCATGGGGCTGAGCGTGACCCACTCCTCAAGCATCCAGGCGGTGGCACCGGGTATCGCCGAGGCGTTGATCGCCACGGCGGTGGGCTTGGCTGCTGCCATTCCCGCGTTGATGGCGTATAATTACTTCGTGCAACAGATAAAGGTACTGGCGGTGGAGATGGACAATTTTTCCCATGAGTTCTTAAACATCGCCGAGCGTCACTTTTTTAAATAATTCTTACGAGGTCTTTATGGCGATGGATGCTTCCTCCCAGCGTGATGGGACGACAATCTCGCAGATCAACGTGACCCCGCTGGTCGATGTAATGTTGGTGCTCCTGGTCATCTTCATGGTCACGGCGCCGATCATCCAGCAGGGGGTTCAGGTGAATCTCCCTCAGGCGAAGGCGGGCGCGATTCCGGGGACCGAGGAGTTGCTGGTTGTCACCGTGGCGAAAAACGGTAAAATTTACCTCAACGATAATCCTATGACTCTCAGTGAATTGGGCGGGAAGCTGCGTGCGATCCGCAAGTTGCAGGCGGACAAACAGGTTTATCTCCGCGCCGATCAGGATGTCCGCTACGGAGTGGTGATGAAAACCATTGCCGAGATCAAACAGGCCGGCATTGAAAGGCTGGGCATGGTAACTCGTCCATCGTCCGAAGAGGGCTAAGATTCGATGGCCGCAGGGACTCCCATGCCGACGATCAGCCTGCGAGAGCGTTCGTTCCCGCTTATCGGGGCGGAAGAAAAACTTTCCAAATGGCTGGTCTTTTCCCTTCTACTCCACGGTGGGTTGATCGTTGGCCTCTTTCTCATGCCCTACTTACCCGCGCGCAGTACCCGCGAATATCCCGTTTACACGGTCGATCTGGTGGGCGGAGAAAGAATCGGTAGAACCAACTTGGGCACTGAGTTGACGCCGACGGCGGCACCAAAAGAATCTCCCAAGAAGGCGGCAAAAGAAATTCCGGCTCCGGAGTCAAAGCCGAAGCCGAAAAAAGAAAAAGTGGAGAAAGCCAAGAGCATCGAAAAGACCGCGGTGATCCCGGAGAAAGCGACGACGAAAGAGACCGTCAAGAAGGAAACCGCAATCGAGAAGAAAACCGAGGCCAAAGAGACGGCAGCCTCGTTGGATAGCGTGCGCGAACGGCTGATCCAATCTGCAGTCGAGCGTGCCAAGAACCGAACCGAAAGCGGGCAAAAAACGTCTAAAGGAGAAGTCGTCAGCTCCGGTACGGGCGAGGGTGAGGGGGCGGCGTCATTGGGAAAAGGCGGCCGGGGTGGTGGGGTGGTGAAGGGAATGGAGTTTGTGATCTATCAAAATCGGATGCTTAGCACGATCAAGACGAACTGGGTGTGGGTGGGACAGCGTAGTAATCTCAGGGTCGTGGTCCGCTTCAATATCAAGGAAAACGGGGAGATCGTCGGGCTCAAGGTGGTGCAGCCTTCCGGAAACGCATCCTATGATGATTCTGTGATCCGGGCCGTGAATAAATCCAGTCCGTTGCCGGCGCCGCCCGAAGCCGTGCGCAATGATTTCTCAGAGGTAGAGTTGGCGTTTCGTCCGGAAGACTTGGGAGCCTAACGCGATGACGCAGAAGATCATGTTGATGCTTTCGTTTCTGGTTTTTTACCCCGGGTTCGCCGGCGCCCAGTTCAAAGGAGAGATTGTCGGGCAGGGCGGACAGAAATTTCCCATTGCCGTCTCGCCGCTGAAGAATTTGGGAACGGCCGGTGACGTGGCAAAGCTCTCGGAAGGACTCGCCGATACGATGGGCTATGATCTGGATCTATCCGGCTGGTTCAAGGTTTTGGATCGTTCGGCCTACATCGAGCACCCGCAGAATACGGGCATCACCCTGGGCACATTCGATTTCAAAAACTGGTCGACGCTCGGCGCTGAGGGGTTGGTGAAGGGCGGCTTTTCCGTCCAAGGCGACGAGGTCACGGTGGAGTTGCGACTTTACGATGTCTACCAGAACAAGGAGCGGATCGGCAAGCGTTACACGGGAAAAGTCAAAGACTATCGACGCATCGCGCATAAATTCGTCGATGAGATTATCAACCAGTTTACCGGCGTTCCGGGAATATTCAATTCCAGATTGACCTACGTTTCCACCAGCGGCGGGCGGTTCAAGGAAATTCATGTCTCCCACCTGGACGGAACTGAAAAATTTCAGGTCACCAACAATCGCACTATCAATCTCTCCCCGTCCTGGACGCCCGACGGCCGCGCGGTTCTCTATTCGTCGTTCAAAGATCGCGTCCAAACTTTGTTTCTATTCGAGCTCTATAGCGGCAAGGAAACTAAATTTTCGCCGCGGGCGGGACGGTTGATCAGCGGCAAAGTGTCCCCGGATGGAAAGTCCGTCGCCGCGACTCTCGAATCCGGCGGCAACAGCAATCTTTATTTGCTGGATCTAAATGGCAACGTCATACGCAAACTCACCGAGGAGGGGGGTATCGCGGTTTCTCCTTCCTGGTCCCCCGATGGCCGACAAATCGTTTATGTGTCGGACCGCGCCGGTTCACCGCAAGTCTATGTTTTCGACGTGGCGAGCGGAAAATCGCGGCGGCTTACTTACAGCGGCGGTTATAACACTTCGCCCGAATGGTCGCCAAAAGGAGATAGAGTCGTTTATACGGGCAGAGTCGGGAGTCGTTTTGTCATCTTCTCAATCAACGCGGACGGCGGTGAGCCGCGCAAATTGACGTCCGAATCTTCGGACAGCGAAGATGCTACTTGGTCGCCGGATGGGAGATTCATCGCATTTTCATCCAACCGGGCCGGGAAATATCAATTGTACATCATGCAGGCAACGGGAGAGAACCAGCGTAGATTGACAGGTTCGGGGGGAGATGATACAAAACCTAACTGGTCCCCTCGATTAGACTGATTTCTTTTCAGTTCATGCCTCGATGTTTTCGATCAGCTGAGTTTCCAACAAAGGAGGGTGGAGTCATGGCTCAATCAAATTTAGGGTACTGGGGTCTGGTCTTTGTTATTGGCCTTGCCATGGGCGGGTGCGCCCCCTCGACTACACCGAAACCCGAAGGACCGTCGTCTTCGGCTGCCGGTGCCAAATCGCCCGCAGGCCAGCAACCAGGCGCAGGACAGGGTCGCGGCACCAAGGAATCGGCGACCACGCCGGGATCGCTTGATGCCCTGCGGAAAGGTCAGAGCACGGCGACGCCCGCGTCAAGCCCGCTCAAGGACATTTTCTTTGACTACGATCGCTACGATTTGCGGGGCGACGCCAGGGAGGTGCTAAGGGCGAACGCGGACTGGCTCAAAAAAAATCCGTCGGCGCGGGTCGAGATCGAAGGCCATTGCGATGAGCGTGGAACCAGTGAGTATAACCTGGCTCTTGGCGCCAAGCGCGCCCAATCCGCCAAGGATTATCTGGCGACCCTCGGGATCGCTGGCGACCGCTTGTCGACCATCAGTTATGGCGAAGAGATTCCGGTTTGCAAGCAAGCCAGCGAGGATTGCTGGCGGCAAAACCGGCGCGCGCGCTTCGTCATCATCCCGAGCCGGCCTGCGTCCTAGCTGACTGCTTGATTTATTTGAGGCGTGGTCTTCGGTTTCGAATGAAAATTGTCGGGCGATATCTAGCTATTCCATGGCTTGTGTGGCTGTCGGCCTGCGTTCAACCGCAGCAGGTCGATCTCATCGAGCGCGAGCAGCGGCGGCTGCGCAGTGAAAGTACGACGGTCCAGTCCGATGTCGGAACCCTGCGTTCCGACATCGATGCGATGCGATCGAGCCTCGCCGATACCCGGGCCAATGTTCAGCAGCTCCAGCGAGAATTCAGTGCCCTCAAGGAGCGCGTCGAAGAAACTCGCTTTCAAATGGGGCGCCAGCTTGGTCAATCGAGCCGCGAAGGCGACCAGCGGATCAAAGATCTGGAGGGGCGCGTCGCCAAACTGGGCGATGCCTTGAAAACGCAAGAGGCAACGCTCAAAGCCCGCGACGATGAGCTCAAACAACTCCGCGATACGATACAAACGACTCAGAAAGCGCTAGCCGAGCTCCCGCCCTCCGAGGCGGCCCCCGAAGTTGTAGTGGGGGAAAGCGAGGCGGTGAGGCGGGATTACGAAGCCGCCCGGCGCGCCCTGGAGAAAAAGGATTACAAGCTAGCCGTCGGGCGCTTCAAAGAATTTCTCAAGAAGCATGCTAAAAGCAAGCTGGCGGTCAACGCCCAGTATTGGCTCGGCGAGTGCCACTACGCGCTCAGGGAATTCGATCAGGCGATTATCGAATTCGACGCCGTGCGCAGAAAATATCCCCAGGGAGACAAGGTGCCGGCGGCGCTGTTGAAACAAGGTTACGCGTTCGCCGAGTTGGGGGAGAAGGTGAACGCGCGGCTGATCCTGCAAGAAGTGGTGGAGAAGTACCCTCAATCGTCCGAGGCAGCCAAAGCCAAGCTCAAGTTAAAAGCTCTCGAATCGTGAACCGGGTCGCCAGCCGTCGCCCGGACAAGCTGAAAAAGTTCCGCTGATCATTCTTTCCGGTGAGATGGCCATAGATGGCACCGGGAAGGCTGCCACCGGCGGTTATATCCATGGAGATTCTTCGGCATCTGGATGATCGTTCACTTTCCTCGCTGGGATCGGTGGCGACCTTGGGGAATTTCGACGGTCTGCACCTCGGTCATCAAGCGCTGGTCCGCAGTGCCGTCGAGGATGCCCGGCGGTTAGGCGTTCCTTCGGTCGTGCTTACCTTCGAGCCCCATCCCCTGAATATTCTGGCGCCGGCGCGCGCGCCGAAATTATTGCTATCACACAAGGACAAGATGGAGCTGCTTCAATCCTTCGAAATCGATATTGTGGTCATTCAAAAATTCGACGCTACTTTCGCAAGCGTGCCCGCAAGGGATTTTGTCACTCGCGTGCTGGTGAAGCGATTAGGGATCAAAAAGGTTTGGGTGGGCAGGGATTTGCGCTTCGGCCAGGGGCGCGAGGGGTGCGTCGATGATCTCTTGCAGTGGGGCTCCAAGGACGGATTTGACGTGGGCATCGTGGAGCCTATCTTGCTCGGCGGCATCCGAATCAGTAGCTCCGTTGTGCGGCGACTCGTGGAAGAGGGCCGGGTCGATGAGGCGGCGCCCATGCTGGGCCGTTGCCATTTCGTATCCGGAAGGGTCGTGGCCGGTCAGCGGCGGGGACGGGATCTGGGATTTCCGACCGCGAATATTTCCGGCCGCACCGAGGTTCTTCCCTTGGATGGAATCTACGCCACCCTGTTTCAATTAGGGGCCAAAAGATATTTGAGCGCGAGCAGTATTGGAACCAACCCGACTTTCGGTGACGGACCGAGAACTATCGAGAGTTTTCTCATGGATTTTGACGGCGATCTCTATGGCGAGCCGGTCAAGCTCTATTTCGTCAAGCGCATTCGCGCGGAAAAAAAATTCGCCTCGGTCGATGATCTGGTGGCGCAGATACACCAGGATGTGGCGCGGGCGCGGGTGATCTTCGCTGAGAGTGGCTTGCGCGCCGGCGCTGGGTAAAGCTGCATGAGTGGGACTCCGCATGAAGTCGTTATCGACGCCCGCGCCGCGGGCATGCGTTTGGATTTGTTTCTGGCGCGCCATCTGGGTTCAGGTTCAAACTCTTCCGCGCCGAGTCGCGCGGGAATTCAGCGATTGATCGTCGCGGGGCAGGTGACGATCAACGGCCGGCGGGCCAAGTCGAGCGCCCGGCTGCGCCTCCACGATGAGGTGCGGATGCAGAGCTTGCCGCCGCAGGAAACTTCACTGAGAGCTGAAGCCTTGCCCTTACAAATCCTATTCGAAGACGATGACTGTCTGGTGGTCAACAAGGCGCCGGGACTCACGGTCCACCCGGCCGGCGGGAGGAACAGCGGGACTCTTGTTAACGCGCTTTTGCACCACTGTCCAAGCCTCCAGGGGATCGGCGGCGAGCGCCGTCCGGGGATCGTCCATCGACTGGATAAGGATACTTCGGGAGCGATGATCGTCGCGAAGAATTCATTCGCCATGCAGCGGCTTGCCGCCCAGTTCAAAGAACGGGGCGTAAACAAGGAATATCTTGCGCTGGTCTGGGGAAAAATGAAGTCGAATGCTGGAGTTATCGACCGGCCCATCGGCCGGCACCGCTCGGATCGAAAGCGCATGTCCAGCGTGCGTTTCTCGTCGCGCTCTCGAGACGCCGTAACCGAATGGCGCGTCGAGCAGGTTTTTCCGCTCAACAGCGACAGCCGAGAGGCCCGTTGGGTGAGTTTATTGAGGCTTAAGCCGCGCACGGGACGAACGCATCAGATCCGCGTTCATCTCGCGGATCTGGGTCATCCGTTGGTGGGAGATCGGGTTTACGGCCATAAAAGAAACATGGCGTTGCACAAAGGCTCAATCCTGGCTTACGTAATGGATTTTCCGCGGCAGGTTCTACACGCCGAAAAGCTCGGGATTAATCACCCTCGCACGAGAGAACGCATGGAAATCTGCGCGCCGCCACCCGACGATATTCGTGGTCTGTTGCGGCAGTTGAGCGAGCAGAGCACGGCTTAAGAATTTGTTTCTAGAACTGAGAGGGGCTTGACTGTTGACTTAGCGGGGATCTTTATTTAGTATATCCTTTAGATATTGGTCAATTCAGCAACCGCATTGAATCGATCCCCACGCTAACGCAAATTCGCTCAGGTTCGTCCGTTCTGAAATTGAATTGGTTTCGATAACGAGATTCCTATCTGCATCGACAAGCTGATCGCGTTGAAATGTCTCGCGTGCAATTTTTCTGCTACAGCCGATCGGCCCGCTGGTTTTTAACGGGTCGGGCGGGGGCTTTCGCACCGACGAATGGCTGTCGCCGCTGCGTCGCGCGGGCGCGTTAATAACAGGTTGGCAAGGTAAGTTCCACAAGGTGATGAAAGGAGAGACATAGTTTATGGTCCGTGGTAGAACTCGAGCCGCCGAAGCGGAGGGCGTCGAAGAGGACGGGTTGAACCTCAAGGCCCTCAAAGAAAAAAAGATCGGGGATCTCGCTCTCATTGGCAAGAATTTCAACATTGAGGGCGCCGCCAATATGCGCAAGCAGGAGCTGATTTTCGCGATCCTGCAAGCGCAGACTGAGCAGAACGGCCACATTTACGGCGAAGGCGTATTGGAAACGCTGCCCGACGGTTTTGGTTTTCTTAGGGCACCGGATTACAACTACCTTCCTGGCCCCGATGATATCTACGTTTCCCCCAGCCAGATACGACGCTTCAATCTTCGCACCGGCGACATCATATCCGGTCACATCCGCCCTCCCAAGGAGGGCGAGCGATATTTTGCGCTGCTCAAGGTGGAATCCATCAATTACGAGGATCCCGAGCGGGCCAGAGACAAAATCCTGTTCGACAACCTGACGCCTCTTTATCCCAACGAACGTTTGCGCCTGGAGTTTCAGCCCGACGATTACACGACTCGCATCGTTGATTTACTGACGCCCATCGGCAAGGGTCAACGCGGTTTGATTGTCGCCGCGCCGCGCACCGGCAAGACCATGATGCTGCAGCATATCGCCAAGGCGATCGCCTATAATCAGAAAGAAGTGATTCTCATCGTCCTGCTGATCGACGAGCGGCCGGAAGAGGTCACCGATATGCAACGCTCGGTGGACGGCGAAGTCATCAGCTCGACGTTCGATGAGCCGGCGACGCGGCATGTTCAGGTCGCCGAGATGGTGATCGAGAAGGCCAAGCGCTTGGTGGAGCATGGCAAGGACGTTGTCATTCTGCTCGACAGCATCACGCGGCTGGCGCGGGCCTACAATACCGTGGTGCCCCCCAGCGGCAAGATTCTCTCCGGCGGCGTGGATTCCAACGCGCTCCATAAGCCGAAAAAGTTCTTCGGCGCGGCGCGCAACATCGAGGACGGTGGCAGTCTGACGATTATCGCGACCGCCCTGATCGACACCGGGAGCCGGATGGACGAGGTGATTTTCGAAGAGTTCAAAGGCACCGGCAACATGGAGATACATCTGGATCGGCGCTTGATGGATAAGCGGGTTTTCCCGGCCATCGATATCAACAAGTCCGGCACCAGAAAAGAAGAATTGCTGATCCCCAGGGAGGACCTCAATCGCATCTGGATTTTACGCAAGGTTCTCTCGCAGTTGAGCGTGGTCGAAGCGATGGAATTCCTGCTTGATAAATTGCACGGCACGAAGGGCAATAAAGAGTTTCTCGATGCCATGAACCAATAAGCCCCCTCCGCTGTTTCCGTCTGCCTTGCGCGGGGCGCCGATCTTTGTTAAAAATCCCAGGTTATCAAGCATATTGCGGCGTCTGCGGACCGTTAGCCCGTCGCTGACCGGTGACAATCGGATCTAGCGCCGGCTTTTTGTTGTAATTTCACACCCTTTCCGATCCCTTCCGCGGTGTCCTCGCGGATACGGGAGGGAAGTGACGAGAGGGGAGGAGCAAACCGAAGGAGAAAATTTATGGTCGATATTTCGATGAAACAACTGCTCGAAGCGGGAGTCCATTTCGGCCACCAAACCAGCCGCTGGAATCCGAAGATGAAACCCTACATCTTCGGCGCCCGCAACGGTATTCACATCATTGACTTGCAGCAGACCGTTGCGATGATTAGAGACCTTGAAGTCGTGGTGCGCGACCTGGCCGCTTCGGGAGGGCAGGTTCTGTTCGTCGGCACCAAGACGCAGGCCCAAGATGCCGTGCGAGAAGAGGCGGTTCGCTGCGGCATGTTCCACGTGCATAACCGTTGGCTCGGCGGAACACTCACTAACTTTTCCACCATTCGCCAGAGCATCGACCGGTTGAGAAAACTCGAAGAGATGGAAAACGACCCGAAAATCGTCGAAGCGCTGACAAAAAAGGAGATGCTCGGGCTCAAGCGTGAAAAGGATAAGCTCGAACAGTCATTGGGCGGTATCAAAGGAATGCGCAAGCTGCCGGACGCGGTTTTCGTGGTCGACCCCAAGCAGGAGGAAATCGCGGTCAAGGAAGCGCGCAAACTAGGCATACCGGTTATCGCCGTCATCGATACCAATTGCGATCCCGACATGATCGACTATAAAGTACCGGGCAATGACGACGCAATTCGCGCCATCAGGCTGTTCTGCGCGGCCATCGCCGATGCGGTGCTCGCGGGCAAGGGACTCTACGAGCAGTCGCTGGTGAAAAGCAATGAGGAAGTGAAGACCGCGGTCGAACCACCGCCCGGCGTCCCGGAAACTTCCGCGGCGGGAGGAGTTTGATTTTCATGGAAGTCAACGCAACCTTGGTCAAAGAGCTGAGGGAAAAGACCGGCGTGGGAATGATGGATTGCAAAAAGGCCCTCGCTGAAACCGCCGGTAATTTGGAAAAGGCCGTGGATTATCTGCGCCTGAAGGGGCTTGCGGCAGCGGCGAAAAAAGCCGACCGGGTCGCAACCGACGGCGCCGTCGGCGCCTATGTGCATCCCGGAGGCAAAATCGGGGTCCTGGTGGAAATCAATTGTGAAACCGATTTCGTCGCGCGCACGAACGAGTTTCAGAGCCTGTTAAAAGATATCGCCATGCAGGTGGCCGCGGCCAGTCCCCGTTTTGTGCGCCGCGAAGAAGTGTCCGCCGACGAATTGGAAAGGGAACGGTCGATCTATCGCCAGCAGGCTCTGGAGTCGGGCAAGCCGGAAAAGGTGGTTGACAAAATTGTCGAAGGGAAAATGGAACGTTTTTACTCAGAAGCTTGTCTTTTGGAACAGGCCTTCATCAAGGATCCGGACCAAAAGGTTCTGGATATCGTCAATGATGCCGCGCTTCGTTTGCGCGAAAAAATTCAGGTCCGGCGCTTTGCGCGCTTTCATCTCGGCGAGGGGGTTGAAAAATTATAGGCGGTCAAGCGCGAATTTCGATGGCTGGCGGGATTCTCAAATATAAGCGTATCATTCTCAAGGTGACCGGCGAAGTTTTCGCCGGCGCGCAAAAATTCGGCATCGACGGCAAAACCGTCAAGGCCTTCGCCGAAGAGATCAAAGAAGTTAAAGAGATGGGCTGCGAATTGGCCCTGGTGATCGGCGGCGGCAATATTTTCCGCGGCGCGGTGGCGAGTGAGATCGGCATGGATCGGGCGAGCGCCGATACCATGGGGATGCTGGCGACGGTGATCAACAGCTTGGCCTTGCAGGACGCGCTGGAGAAATTGGGCGTCTCGACGCGGGTTTTGTCGGCGATCGACATGCGCCAGGTCGCCGAACCCTACATCAGGCGGCGCGCGACGCGCCATTTGGAAAAAGGCAGGGTGGTGATTTTTGCGGGAGGCACCGGCAATCCCTATTTCACCACCGACACCACGGCGAGTCTTCGAGCCATGGAAATCGGCGCCGAGGTGATTCTCAAGGCCACCAAAGTGGAAGGGGTTTTTGACGCGGACCCGTTCCGGCATGAGGGGGCGCAGAAGTTCGCGGAGCTGACTTACATCGAAGTCCTGAACCGGGAACTCAAAGTGATGGATTCCACGGCTATTTCCCTATGTATGGACAATCAATTGCCGATCATCGTTTTCAATATCATGGAGAAGGGCAACATCAAGCGGGTCGTTGCGGGCGAACCGATCGGCACTCTCGTCAGCGGAGGCAGGCGATGAACGAAGCCATTTTTGCTCAGTTGCAAAAAGATATGGATCATTCCATCGGCGCGTTGCGTAAAGAACTTGCCAAGCTCCGCACCGGCAGAGCCTCGCCCGCTCTGCTCGAGCAGATCGTGGTGGCATATTACGGCGCCACCACGCCGCTCAATCAATTGGCGACCCTGAGCGCGCCGGAGCCGCGTCTGTTGGTGATCCAGCCCTATGACCGAAGCGTGATGGGTGATATCGAAAAAGCGATTCTCAAATCCGATCTCGGTCTGGTGCCGAACAACGACGGCAAGATCATTCGCGTGCCGATTCCGCAGCTCACCGAGGAGCGGCGCAAGGACTTGGTCAAGCATGTCAAACGGATCGCCGAGGAGTTCCGCGTCTCGGTGCGCAATCATCGCCGGGTCGCGGTCGAACAGCTCAAGGAGGCGGAAAAGAAAAAAGAGATTACCGCCGACGAACACAAACATGGCCAGGACCGCGTGCAAAAAATCACTGATGATTTCATCGGTCGCATCGAAAAGATCGTCAAAGCCAAAGAAGAAGAGGTGATGGAGGTTTAGTTCGCCCCCCGCCTCGGGTCCACCCTCCCGTCCCCGCCGGATCCGGCCGGTCATTCGGCTGTCAGAATCAACGCAACCAGGTGACGATGAAGTTCGATGGATTGGACAAAAATCGCTTGCCCCGGCATGTCGCGATTATCATGGACGGCAACGGCCGATGGGCCAAACTCAGAGGAAAGAGCCGCATCGAGGGGCACCGCCGCGGCAAGACCTCGGTGCGCGTGATCGTCGAGCTGAGCCGCAAAATCGGTATCCGCTTTCTGTCCTTATACGCTTTCTCCACGGAAAACTGGCTGCGTCCCCACGACGAAGTTGACGCCTTGATGGGCCTGTTGCAACATTATCTTATCGCCGAGCAGGCCAAGATGATGCGTTACGGCATTCGGCTCCTGGCCGTCGGCGACCGCAGCCGTCTGCCGCAGAGCGTCCGGCGCACCCTGGAACAGGTGATCGAGGCAACGCGTAACAACGGCCGGATGACAGTGGTGCTGGCGCTGAGCTATAGCGGGCGGGACGAAATCGTCAGAATGGCGAGACAGATCGCCCGCGCCGCGCGCGAAAATCGGTTGGATCCTGAAACGATCGATGAACGGATGATCTCCGCGCAGATGGATTCCCCGGAAGTGCCGGATCCTGATTTGCTGATTCGCACGAGCGGCGAGATGCGCATCAGCAATTTTTATCTCTGGCAGATTGCCTACAGCGAACTCTACGTCACCCCCACCCTTTGGCCCGATTTCCGCGAGCAAGAATACCTCCAGGCCCTCATCGACTTTCAAAGACGACGTAGAAGATTCGGTAGAACCGATGAACAACTCGTCGATACAGCACCGTCCGTGCTGGAGGCCGGTGGAAGCGAATCTTAAGTCGCGACTGGGCACTGCGCTGCTCGGCATACCGTTGTTGATTCTCCTGGTCGGCTGGGGATCTTCCCGGCTGTTCGCCGCGGTATTGTTTGTTCTGACGATCGCCGCTTTGCGCGAGTATTTCCTGATGGTTTTTCCAGGGCGCCGCCAAGAACAGTCGATCGGCATGGTGTTCGGCGGCGCCGTTTCGCTGGCGCTTTTCGTGCCCGGCTGGATCGAGGCCGGCGCGGGGTTGAGTCTCGCTTTGGTGATTTGTTTTTCTATCTATCTTTTCATCGCGGGGCGTTTGGAAGAAAAGCTCATTCGCTTATCTTGGACACTGCTCGGAGGCCTCTATCTAGGTTTTCTCTTTCCCCATTGGGTTCTGCTGTTCCGCATGCCACGGGGACGGGGATGGGTGTTCTTTGTTCTCCTTGTGGTCATGGGCGGTGACTCGGTTGCCTACTTCGTCGGAAAACGTTTTGGGGTGAGAAAGCTCCTGCCGGATATCAGTCCGGGAAAGACCGTTGAGGGAGTATGGGGATACATGATAGGAAGTTTGATTGCCGGTTTCTTGGGGGCCTGGTTTTTGCTGCCGGAATTGGCGTGGCTCGAGACCTTGGCGCTGTCATTGTGCTTGAGTGTTCTCGGACAGGTCGGAGACTTGTTTGAGTCGTGGATCAAAAGGGTCTTTGCGGTGAAGGACTCGGGCAGTTTCCTTCCTGGTCATGGCGGGTTGTTGGACCGCCTGGATAGTTTGATTTTTCCCGCCGTGTTCACGAGCCTTTATCTCAAGGTGTTTCATCCATGAGATCCATCGCGTTGCTCGGTTCGACCGGCTCCATCGGTGTCAGCACCCTGGCTCTGGTACGCCGCTTTCCGGACCGTTTCAAAGTTCCCGGCATGGTGGCCGGGCGTAATTTGCGGTTGTTGGCTGACCAGATCAAAGAGTTCTCGCCGCGTTGCGTGGCGATTAAAGACGAGGACGATGTTCCGCGCTTGCGCGCCCTGCTCGGCCGGCGCCGGGTGGAAATTCTTGCCGGTGAGAAAGGCGCGATTGCGGTGGCCACCGCCGGTGAAGTCGACGTCGTGCTGGCCGGCATCGTCGGCGGCGCCGGCTTGATGCCGACGCTGATGGCGGTGCACGCCGGGAAGGAAATCGCGCTGGCCAACAAGGAGGCTTTGGTCATGGCTGGCGAGATCTTCGTCACCGCGGCCAAGCGAAAAGGCGTGCGTCTGATGCCGGTGGACAGCGAGCATAGCGCGATCTTTCAATGTTTGCAGGGCAATCGGCGCGATGAGGTCGACAAGCTCATCCTCACCGCCTCGGGCGGTCCGTTCTTGCGCATGCCGATGAATCGTTTGGGCAAAGTCAGCGTCCAACAAGCGCTCATGCACCCCAACTGGAAGATGGGAAAAAAGATAACCATCGACTCGGCGACGATGATGAACAAAGGGTTGGAGGTCGTGGAAGCCCGTTGGGAGTTCGACATGGAACCGGCCCGCATCGAGGTTGTGATCCATCCCCAGAGCGTGGTCCACTCAATGGTACGCTACCAGGACGGTTCGATCATCGCGCAGCTCGGCATCGCCGATATGCGCATCCCCATCGCCTATGCTCTTGCCTTTCCGCACCGGCTTAAGGGCGACTGGAAGCCTCTGGAAGTCACCCGGCAAAAGGAGTTAAACTTTCTCCCTGTGGACAAGCGCAGGTATCCGGCGCTGAAGCTGGCCTATGAGGCCATAGATGAAGGCGGCACAATGCCCGCGGTATTGAACGCGGCCAACGAGGTAGCGGTGGCCGCATTTCTGGAGCATCGGATCGGATTTCGCGAGATTCACCGCGTCATCGCCGATACGATGCAGGGACATGGGAGCAGACACCCCAAAGCAGTCGATGAAATACTGGAAGTCGATCGCTGGGCCAGGGAGAAGGCTTCCGCGCTTATTAATGGCGATCGAAGGAGATAACGAATGGAAAACATAATCTACGCAATTGGCGCCGCGGTCATCGGGCTCGGCCTCCTCATCGTGATTCATGAATGGGGTCATTTTCTTATCGCGAAATTGTCCGGGGTCGGAGTGGTGACTTTTTCCGTTGGTTTCGGGCCCAAATTGTGGGTGAGAAAGAAAGGGGAGACAGAATACGCGCTGAGCGCCTTTCCTTTGGGTGGATACGTCAAGATGGTGGGAGAAGACCCCGAGGAGGAGGTAGAGCAGCGTGATATCGAAAGGTCCTTCTCACACAAGGGGTTGCTCAAAAGGATCGCCATCGTCGCCGCCGGGCCGGGATTTAACCTACTACTGGCGGTTGTCCTATTGATGGTCGTGTACTTTTTTTATGGCGTGCCGGTCTTGTCGACTCGGATAAGCGGTGTCGAAAGCGGTTCGCCGGCGGAGCTGGCGGGCATTCGTAAGGGCGACCGGATTGTCGCCATCAACGGGCAAGCCGTGGACGCATGGGATGAGCTGTCGGAAAAGATCAAGGAAAGCCAGGGTGCGCCTCTCAAAATGCAGATCCAGAGAGACTCCCAGCAGTTGTCCCTGACGGTGCAACCGGTCAAAAAGGCGGCGCGCAACATTTTCGGGGAGAAATTGGAAACCTGGGTGATCGGCATCGGCAGTCAAGTGTCGATCGAAAAGGGCAACCCAGGCCAGGCGGTGGCGCGCGCCTTTCAACAAACCTACGAATATTCGAAGTTGACGCTGCTCGCGCTTTACAAAATGATCAACGGCGATGTTTCGCCGCGCAATCTCGGCGGGCCGATCATGATCGCGCAGATGGCGGGACAGCAGGCGCAGGAGGGATTGGGTAGTTTCTTGGCTTTCCTGGCGGTGTTGAGCATCAATCTCGGGGTGCTCAATCTGCTGCCGGTGCCTGTGCTAGACGGCGGCCATTTACTTTTCTTTCTGGTTGAAGCGATCATCGGACGGCCGGTGGCGGTCAAGCATCGTGAGCGCGCCCAGCAGGTGGGCATCTTTCTCCTGATGTTGCTCATGGTTTACGCGTTCTATAACGACATTGCCCGCTTCTTTGAGAAGCAGGTCGGGGGATGAGGATTGTCGGGATTGACACCTCATCCGCGACCGCCAGCGTCGCTCTACTCGAAGACGGGCAGCTTATCGCCGAACGGTGCCACCCAGGCTCCATCGCGGGAGACGTTGCCGGCCTAGCCGGTTTCAAATCAAACCATGCGGCAGTCCTAATCCCGCTGATCGAGTCCGCGGTGCGGCAGGCGCGGGTTTCGCTCCCGGAGGTTTCAGGCATCGCGGTTGCGATCGGCCCGGGTTCGTTTACCGGCCTGCGCATCGGACTGAGCACGGTGAAAGGGCTTGCCTACGGCTGGGGAATTCCGGTCGTTGGCGTATCGACGCTGCTCGCCCAGGCGGCACGGGTCGGTGAATTCGACGGCGTGATTTGCGCCCTTCTCGACGCGCGCAAGCATGAGGTTTATGTTGCGTTGTTTCGCAAAAGCAAGCGTGGACTGACGCGGCTGACGGAGGATCTGCTCGTTCCCGCCGAGGATGTGATCGGCCAAATGCGGTCCAGAATCGGGAGCATGCCGTGCCTATTCATCGGCGACGGCGCTCGCCGCTACGAAAAACTGCTGCTCGATGCGCTCGGCGTCAAGGCGCGGCTTTGCGCTGAAGACTCCGCTTCCTCCTGCGCCGCGGCCGTAGCCCGTCTGGGCATGGAGCGTTTTCGCAATTCCGAAAGCGACGAGCTGGGCACTTTGGTGCCCGTCTATTTGCGTCCATCGGAGGCCGAGGCAAAGCGATCGTATGTAACTGATGGAAAATTTGCGGCGAAAGCTACGTTGACAAAAATACCACCGTAAGATAAATTGATTTCCGCTTAAAACTCTTCACAACGCAAAAGGAGGCTGGCCGATGGAAGGCAGAGAGGAACAGGCGATTGTCTCCCTATTGGATAAAGACCCGGAATTGAAAAAGTATTATGAAGAACACCAGGAGCTCGAAAAGAAACTTTCCGTATACCAGCACAAACATCATCTCTCCTGCGAAGAAGAAATCGAGATGAAGCGGATTCAGAAACTCAAACTCGTCGGCAAAGACAGAATGATGGAAATACTTGAGAAGCACAAGCGGGCCGGCGGCAACCACTAGGGACAACCAATGAAAAAGACCGGCGCCGAAATCTTCTGCGAATCGCTGCGGCACGAAGGGGTCAAAACCGTATTCGGTCTTCCCGGCGGCGTCGTATTGAAAATCTTCGACGTTCTCTGCCAGCAAAAAGATATCCAATTTATCCTCACTCGCCACGAGCAGGGCGCGGCTCACATGGCTGAAGGCTACGCCAAAGCGACCGGGAAAGCCGGCGTCGCGCTGGTGACCTCCGGGCCGGGTATGACCAATATCGTCACCGGACTTGCCGATGCCTACATGGATTCGGTCCCCCTGGTCGCTTTCACCGGTCAGGTGTCGACGGATCTCATCGGCAACGACGCTTTTCAGGAAGCGGACAACGTCGGCATCAGCCGGCCCTGCACCAAGCACAACGTGTTGGTAAAAGACGTCAATGATCTCGCCCAGACGATCAAGGAAGCCTTCTATATCGCGACCAGCGGCAGGCCCGGGCCGGTCTTGGTGGACATACCCAAGGATGTCAGCATCGCCAAGGCCGACTTTAAGTACCCGGATAAAGTGAGCCTGCGCGGCTACAACCCGACGATCGGCGGAAATAAATATCAAATCAAACAGGCCGCCGAGGAGATCATGCGGGCGAAAAAGCCGATTATTTACGTCGGCGGCGGCGCGATTTTTTCCGACGCCGCGGATGAGCTGCGCGAGTTGGCAGAGATCACCCAGATTCCCGTCACCATGACGCTGATGGGATTGGGAAGCTTCCCCGGCAGCCATCCGCTTTCCCTGGGCATGCTCGGCATGCACGGCGCTTACTGGACAAACATGGCGATGCACCACTGCGATCTGTTGATCGCCGTGGGGGCGCGCTTCGACGATCGCGTCACCGGTAAACTTTCGGAGTTCTGCCCCGAGGCGCGGGTGGTGCACATCGACATCGACCCGACCTCGATCAAAAAAACCTTCCACGCCCATATCCCCATCGTCGGCGACGTGAAAACGGTCCTGCGCGAGATGAACGTCATCCTGCGCTCCATGGACGGAAATCCGGCCGAGATGAAGGCGCTCAAGGCTCCCTGGATGAAGCAGATCGACGATTGGAAAAAGGCCCATCCGCTGAGCTACAAACAGGACGATAAGGTCGTCAAGCCGCAATTCGTCGTCGAGAAATTGTATGAGTTGACCAAGCACGAAGCGATCGTCGCCACCGACGTCGGCCAGCATCAAATGTTTGCCGCCCAGTATTTTAAAGGCAACCGGCCGCGCACCTGGCTCACCTCGGGCGGGCTCGGCACCATGGGCTTCGGTTTTCCCGCCGCCATCGGCGCGCAAGTCGCGTTCCCCGATAGATTGGTGCTGTGCATCACCAGCGAAGGCAGCTTCCAGATGAATCTCCAGGAGTTGGTGGTGGCCGCGGAGCATAAATTGCCGGTCAAAATCGTCTTGCTCAACAACGGCGTTCACGGCATGGTGCGCCAATGGCAGGATCTCTTCTACGAAGGGCGGTACTCCGCTAGCCTGTTGGGCAAGCTGCCGGATTTCGTGAAGTTGGCGGATGCCTACGGCATCCTCGGATTGCGCGCGGAAAAACCCGGCGAGGTTGAATCCGTGCTCAAAGAGGGTCTTAAACACAAAGGCCCCGTCCTAATGGACATCCACACCGATCCTTTCGAGAACTGTTACCCGATGATTCCCGCCGGCGGCGCGCAGCATGAGATGATGCTTGAGGATCCCCCCGAGCTGAAGCTCGCGAGAAAAGGCGGGCCACACAAAAGAAAGGTGGATGAAGGGGAGGGAGTTCTTCCTGCCTGATTTCGTCAGCGAATGGAACATATCATATCGGTCCTCGTCGAGAACAAATTCGGCGTTCTCGCCCGAGTTGCCGGCCTCTTTAGCGCCCGCGGTTACAATATAGAGAGTCTATCGGTTGCCCCGACGTTGGACCCGACGACTTCGATGATTACGATCGTCACCGTCGGCGACGACCGCATCATTGAGCAGATCATGAAGCAGCTCAATAAAGTCGTGGAAGTGCTCAAGGTCGTGGACTTGACCGAGACCCATTTCCTGGACCGGGAAACCGCGCTCATCAAAGTGCACACCAAACCCGAACACCGCGACGAGGCGATCCGCATCGCCGATATTTTCCGCGCCAAGATCGTCGATTCCTCGTCGACCACTTACACGGTCGAGATCACCGGCGACGTGGACAAGGTAGAAGCGCTGATCAACCTGCTCAAGCCCCTCGGCATCAAAGAACTCATCCGCACCGGCCGCATCGCGATATCCCGCGAAACCACCCGCACCGCGTCCCCGCGCCGCGAACCCGCGCTGCTAAAGAGCTAACTTTCTCCGAGGTCGCCGTCGCTCGTGTGGCGGCTGGCAGTTGGGCTCATGGGTTCTTCGGACGTTCTTTAAACGCTACGAATTCATTTCCCGCAGCTTGCTGCGCGGTAGTTCATCCGATCGTGGTGACGCGGCAGGTTAAGAAGTGGCCGCAAACGAATTTTATCAGATTGTATCACCTGCTATTGCCCGGCGAACTGGCGACCCAGCGCAGCTTCCAGCGCTTTTAGCGTCTTGGCCTCGTCGCCGATATACAACACCAGAAGTTTTTCTTTCTTGAAAAAATGGGGCGGGCCAAGCCAATGGATTTTGCTCGTTCCCACCGCCATGCCGTCTGGTGAAATCCGCGCGGCCTGCGCTTCCATGGCTGCGGCGCTGGAATATTGAAATACCTGAACGTCCTCGTCGTGAATTTTGATCATTTTTCCGGCAACTGACAAGAAAGGCTGCTCGACTTCTCCTTCCGCTTGGACCTTGATCCCCGCGGCGCGGAAATAATCAATCAAACTGACATAGTCGGTCACCGGTCGAGCGCGGGGGCCGCCCTGTTGCGGCTGATTTGAATCCGACGGCTGCGCGGCGCAGTTTGTAACAGCGAGCGCGGCAAGCAACGGCAAGCAGAATAAAAATGGAAAAGCTTTCACGGGAATAACCCCCAAAGGCCCAGCACGGCAAAGCCGCAACCAAAGCAGCAATCGTTATTTCACCACAGAGGCACAAAGTTCATAGCGCGGCACAGCCGCAACCGAATCGGAAAACGGGGATTCACCACAGAGAACGCAGAGTTCGCAGAGATTTTTTATTTTAAAGTCTCTTTCTCTGAGTCCTCCGCGTCTCCGCGGTGAGTCCTCAATTTCATC
>JACPFE010000619.1 GCA_016183145.1 Deltaproteobacteria bacterium
ACCCTTCTCCATTGGTACCGAACTGGCGTTGATGTTGAACAACGTTTGCCCGTGCTCTCCACCTACTTGGGGCACGCCCATGTAACCGATACCTATTGGTACTTGTCCGCCATCCCTGAATTGTTGGCGTTGACAAAAGACCGACTTGAAAAAAGATGGGAGACTTTATCATGACAACCAACACCACTTTATCCGCCTTGCTTCAGGCCTTTTTCACCGACCGCCTGATGAATCAACGACAAGCCAGTTCCCACACCATCGCTTCTTATCGCGATACCTTCCGTTTGCTCTTGCGGTTTGCACAGATGCTGTTAAAGAAATCGCCCTCGACCTTGGCGTTAGCTAGGGGTCAAGTCTAGAGTTGACTAGTTGTAACCTTCTCTGCTAGTGATCAACGCATGTCGCGACCACTCAGAATCCAGTTTCCCGCAGCCGTGTATCACGTCATGAACCGAGGCGCGGCAAGACAACCGACGTTTGCCGACGACGGCGACTATCAGGCTTTCTTAGATACCCTGGCCGAGGCCCATCGGCAGTGGGGAATCGAGGTGTTCGCCTATTCTCTTATGGGGAACCACTATCATCTGTGTCTTAGAACACCGAGGGGAAATCTCTCCCGGGTGATGCGTCATGTCGATGGGCTCTACACCCAGCGGTTCAATCGGCGCCATGGCCGCGATGGCACACTGTTTCGGGGTCGGTACAAGGGGATTTTGGTCGATGCGGACGAGTATTTGGCAGCGGTGGTCCGTTACATTCATTTGAACGCGGTGGAGGCAGGAATCGTGGCAATGCCGGAGGGTTATCGTTGGGCAAGCCACCGATATTATTTTCAGGGAAAGGGAGCACCGAGTTGGCTCAATAGCGCAGAGGTTCTGGAACAGATTGGGGGGAGACAAGCGTTTCACGAGTTTGTGCTCTCGGGGAATGAGGAGTCGCTGAGAAAGTATTACAAAGCGCAGCGTCAGAGTCCGATCTTAGGGGGCGAAGAGTTCATTGAGGGGGTAAGGCAGCGGGTTGGGGCAGGTGTTCGGGAGTATGCACGGTATGAGCGTCGAGTTGTAGAGGCGGGACCGGAGCGTGTGATCAGCGAAGTGGTGCGGCAGTATGAAGTCGCGCGGGAAGAAATCATTCGCGGGGTGAGGGGGCGAGAGAATGAGGCGCGCAAAGTGGCGATGTATCTGGTCAAGCGGTGTTGCGACCGGACGTTGCCTGAGATGGCGGAGTATTTCGGGATCGGCAGTTATTCGGCAGTGAGTTGGAGCTGCCGTGCGATAGAATCGAAGATGGCCAAGGAGAAGAAGTTCAGAGATCGGATTGAGAAGATCACCGCCAGTATTCATCAACTCCATACTTGACCCCTAACTTGCGAAGGCAGGAGGATCCCCCCAGTTTTGGACAGCCTTGCAACCGTGCGAGGCAGACCAAGATACTCACTAGTTAGGCGATGAGGTGAAGCCATATGGCAGCAACCAAAGTTTTAATCCTTCTCGCTATCGTAAGCCTGCTGCTAGTAAACGAGCAGGAAATAATTTCGTTACAGACATTGCCGGACTCCTGGGCCGGGCAAGCTGGTTTGAAGCCCGGGGAGGTATTTCGCGATCGGCTCAAGAATGGAAGTGAGGGTCCTGAGATGATCGTTATCCCTGCGGGTAAATTCCGCATGGGTGACATCCAGGGTAAACATGGCAAAGATGAACTACCAGTTCATCAAGTTAACTTCCAAAAAGCTTTTGCCGCGAGTAAATACGAAATCACTTTTGCTCAATACGACGAGTTCGCAAAAGCGACAGGGCGTAAATTACCTGATGATGAAGGTTGGGGTCGCGGCCGCCAGCCGGTTATCCATGTTTCGTGGAACGATGCTGTTGCTTACGCCAAGTGGCTGTCTCAACAAACTGGCAAGCGCTACCGACTGCCGACCGAGGCCGAATGGGAATATGTTGCGCGCGCAGAAGCCGAAACTATTTATTGGTGGGGAGACGGGGTGAAGCAAGGCTCGGCCAATTGTCGCGGCTGCGGCAGCAGGTGGGATGGCAAGCAGCCCGCGCCGGTAGGGTCTTTCAAGCCGAATCAGTTCGGGCTTTATGATACTGCGGGAAACGTAGCGGAGAGGGTGCAAGATTGCTGGCATGAGAATTATGAAGGGGCGCCTACGGAGGGATCAGCTTGGGAAGAAAAAAACGGTGGCGACTGCGGAAGGCGTGTGGTTCGTGGCGGCAGTTGGTTCCGGGCGCACGATTGGGCGCGTTCGTCGCACCGGTTCAGTAATCGCCCGACCCATACCGGTCGTGCTGTGGGAATTCGTCTTGTCCGGGAAATCGATTGACGATTTTCTTTACGATTTGCCGTAGAGGGTCGTAATATTTGAAAAGATAGCGACGCTGCCTAACAACCGGTTGGATTCCGACGCTCGCAAGACTCGCGCGGCTCACCCAGGCGTTAGAAAGCGTGTGTCTGCTGGTGTATACTTTCAACATTGAGGGACCCGAACCGCCGTGTCGGAACTCGATCGTCTTAAAGAACAGCTCGTCTATCT
>JACPFE010000655.1 GCA_016183145.1 Deltaproteobacteria bacterium
GCTGGGGGACTCCCAAAGTTTGACTTTTGCGGGAGTCGTTTCTCTCGCATTTTCGACGTGGAACGAGAATTAGCTCGTGGCACCAAGAGACTTGATACGATCCCACCCTCGCCCTTTGGGAGAGGGAAGGGTGAGGGCTGTATTAGCCAGGAAAGATTTACCCTCACCTCAGTCCTCTCCCCGAGGGAGAGGAAGCAAAGCGGAGAGCCGTGGAAACTGCCGGCTTAGACGGCCAGTCAGCCTGAGGCTGATCACAATTCAAGCCTCCGGCTCTGCCGGAGGTACATGACTTTGTCGACCTTTGGACTCGAGTCTCGGCCTTGGCTCGCCTCTGCAGGCGGCTGGAGACAAGTAAATGAAGCAGAAGCCTTCTTCCATCAAAGTCGCCGTCGTGCAGGCAGCGCCCGTTCTTTTCGATCGTGAGGCGACGGTGGAAAGGGCCTGCCGGTTGATTCGCGAGGCGGCGGCGCAAAGAGCGCAACTCGTTGTTTTCCCCGAAGCATTTATTCCTGCTTATCCGCGCGGCTTGAACTTCGGCATGGTCGTCGGCAGCCGTACTCTGGAGGGGCGGCGCGTCTGGCAGATGTATTGGGAAAACGCCGTCGAAATTCCCGGCGCCACGACCGAGGCGTTGGGCAAAGTCGTTCGTGAAACCGGCGTTCATCTGGCGATGGGCGTCATCGAGCGGGATGGACAGTTCAGCGGCGGGACGCTCTACTGTACGTTGCTTTACTTCGGCCCGGATGGGCAGATCGATGGCAAACATCGGAAGCTCAAGCCGACCGGCGCGGAGCGCTTGATTTGGGGCGAAGGCGACGGCAGCACGCTGACGGTGCTGGACACGGAACTGGGCAAAATCGGCGGGCTGATCTGCTGGGAAAACTACATGCCGTTGGCGCGCATGGCTATTTACGGCAAAGGAGTTGAAATCTATCTTGCGCCCACGGCGGACGCGCGCGAGACCTGGCAGGCCACGCTGCGCCACATCGCCTGCGAGGGGCGTTGCTTTGTGCTCGGCTGCAATCAGTTTGTCACGCGCGAGATGGTTCCCGCCAATCTGCGGGAAATGATCGAGTTGAGCGGGCAGACCGACGTCTTGTGCCGCGGCGGCAGCGCCATCGTCTCGCCGCTCGGCGAAGTGATCGCCGGACCGCTTTACGATCAAGAAGGAATATTGTTCGCCGACCTCGATCTCGGAGAGATCGTCCGGGGCAAAGTGGATTTCGACGTCGTGGGTCATTACGCTCGTCCGGACGTGTTCCAGTTGATTGTCAACGAGCAGAGCGCCTTGCCCGTGCGGAGCAAATAGGAAATCCCTCCACGTTCAAAAGTTCAACGTTGAATGTTCAACGTCCCCGCTCCAAACCTTGAACTTTGAACCCTTCGACTATGCTCTCAGGGCATGCCTGGAACCTTATATATCCCTCCGCGCGCTAGACCACGCCCTTGTGCTTTAAGTCGGCGAGTGCTTTCTCGTCCAAACCGAGGGGTTTGAAGAACTCGAGGTTGTGCTCACCGAGCTCCGGCGGGGGAGCTGGATGTGGAATCTTGGTCTCAGCGTACTCCACCGGGAATCGAACGGTACGAATCGGGGGACGCTTTTGCCGAGCGATTTCGATCTCCATGCCCATGTGCTTGATCTGGGGGTCCTGAAACACCTCGGCCATGTTGTAGACCGGTGTGTGGGGCACGTCCTCGGCGTCGAGCCTCTCCAGCCAATAGGAGCGGGGCTGCTCCTTCATGATTGCTCCCAGAGTCCTCTGGAGATCGTCGTAGTTGCGCAGCCGGTCGGCCCGCGTCTTGAAGCGAGGATCGTCGATCAGTTCCGGATGGCTTACCGCCTTGCATAACCCCTCCCAGAATTTGGGTGGAGAGGAGAGGTGGATGGCAAGCGGCAGCCCATCGGAACCCGCGGCCGCGTAGGTCTGAGAGCCCCGGGGGCGAGTTGTCGGACCTGGTATTTTTCCCGTGGCCAAGTACTCGGTTACGGTCGAGGTCAGGAATGCGAGCGTGGCGCCGACCATGGATGTCGCGACGTACTGGCCGCGACCGGTCTGCGCTCGGGCACACAGTGCGCCCAATACAGCGATGGCGCCAAAAACACCACCCAAGCAGTCGGCGTAGGCGGGCCCGATCGGTTTTGGGTTTTCACGGTCCATCAAGAGGCTCAGCATACCGCTCATTCCTTGTCCTACGGTGTCATAGACAGGTCGATGGGCGTAGGGGCCCGTGGAGCCCATTCCTGTGATAGAGCAGTAAACAAGCTTTTTGTTTAACGGACGGAGGCTTTCATAGTCGATGCCCAATTTTTTCGTCACACCGGGCCGATAGTTTTCCACGACTACGTCGGCCTTACGGCAGAGCTGGTGAAAGATCTGGCGACCCTCGGGAGTCTGGAGGTTCAAGGTGACGCTTTTCTTGCCGCGATTGTAAGCCCAAAAACTCGGCTTGTCTCCGCCGAGATCCCAGGCGCGGAATGGGTCGCCTCCTTTAGGGTTTTCCACTTTGACGACCTCGGCTCCCATGTCTGCGAGCAACATGGCCGCAAAGGGTCCCGATATAAAGTTGCCGATATCCAACACTCTGACTCCTTCCAACGCACCCCTCATAGTTCTCTCCCTACCTTTCCCCTTGGCGCCACGCGCGCAGATTGTGTTTGCGGTCTGTAACAGGGCTAGGGCCCATTGGTCTTATCTCGCAATGATTGTCGCTATGTCAACCCGCACCAGGAGGCGATCGACTCTTGATGCCAAGAGCAGTCCGGGTCGGAGTCTTAGTCCTTGTATTGGACAGAGGAGTTGAGTCGAAGGTTGACGGAAGCAAGTAAAACAAGATATAGAGCGTGCGTATCTCGCCTGCTCCGTACAGAATTTCGTTGCCTACACTATGACGTGA
>JACPFE010000020.1 GCA_016183145.1 Deltaproteobacteria bacterium
GAGAACTCGTAAGGGCTGTCGGGATAGTAAAGCCGGCGGATGATGTCTTTGAGAACCTTGTCGTCGATCTTGAGCTTCAGCGTCAGTTCGTCAGGCGCTTCGGCCCTATCTTTCTCTTCCTTGAAATGGAACAGGCCGGAGTTGTACCGGTCGTCCGCGATGCCGTAGAGGTATTGAAGCCGTTTGTAGGTGTTCTCGCCGTTGAGGAGCGCTAAAAGCTGGCCGTAGTTCTCGATGCCGCGATCCTCGCACATGCGCAGGAAAATAATCCGGTCGATGGTGCGCTGCACCGCAAAGTTGAGGTCGCGCACGCTGAGTTTTGGATTGCGTAATGCGAGATTCTTGGCAAGGGCTTCGCGCCAGGTTTCAATCTCGTTAAGAAATTCCGCGTCAACCTGCGATGTGCCCCGTTTTCCTTTTTGAGACTCGGCAAACTTGTCGAACGAGCCGCGCAGGACCGCCTCTCTGGAAAAGACACCTTCGATCTCGTCCCAGCGGTCAGCGTATTCCTTATAGGTCACGTATAGAACTCGACCCACGCTCGACTTGTCGGCGGGTTTCGGCGCAAGGCGGCAGTCATAGACCGCGAATTCGGCGAAGTCGGTAAGGATCGAGAGCGGGAGCTTGGCGCTCCAGGCGTATCGGCGGAGCTGGTAAGCCGGGTCTACATCGTCCTTGATATTAACCGCGGGTTTCTTGGCCTCTAAGAAGAACTTGCGCGCGCCGCCGATGCGAAAGCAGTAGTCAGGGGCTTTGGTAGCGCCACCCATCTTGATGGCGTCTTCGTGAATGACATCTTTATAGGCTTCGGCATACCCGGCTTTGTTGGTTACGTCCCAGCCGAGCGCTTCGAAGAAGGGGTCAATAAACTCCCTACGCACCTGGGTTTCGTTGTAAACTTGGTTCTGATAGGCGTCTATGTTCCGGTCGAATCTGGCGATCAGCTCTTCAATCTCGTGTGGAAAATCAGCCATACGATCCGAGTGTAACCGAGACCCGACACTTCGAGCAAGCGAGATTCCAATGTTACGGATGGCCGTAACGGCCGGCCCGGACCGATCACGAAGAAACTGCTCGAAATGTGGAACGAAGGTGGGAGATCGGCGATGGACCAACTGGTGGCCGTTCCTTAGCCCTCTTAATGTCTCTCTTGGGGATGGTTGGAATCCCTCGCCCCTTCGACACTGCTCAGGGCATGCTTCAGGCGAAGCAAGATCCGGCGAAATGTGAGCCAAGTGAACGTGAGCGCCGTATGTAGCGACAAGGGCAACCCAGTTCGTCATGCCCGCGCAGGCGGGCATCCAGGCTGGACTGCGAAAGAACTGGATTCCCGCTTTCGCGGGAAAGACGGTCGGGGCCATTTTCCCGCCGGCTTCAAGCAGACATGTTTTAAATCCCTAGGCTTACAGCCGAGTTTTGTTTGATTGTTTTCGGTCGTTTTCAGGGTTGGCCCATCGTGGGTTTTTTCTCATTGTTCGGTCACGAGTTTGTTCGGCAGCTCGTCGCGATCGTCCGCTGAGCGAGGAAAATGTTGCGCCAGAATCTCGCCGCAACGATCGATCGCCTTGCAAAAACCATCACAGCCGTCGCCCGATTTCAAGCTCTCGGTGATCATGTTGACGATCTCGTTCCAGGTTCCCGCCTCGACTTTTTCATTGATGCCGCGGTCGGCGAGCACGACAACCCGGTGTTCCAGAAGCGAGGCGAAAATCAAGATTCCCGTGTGCGCCTTCGTGTAGTGAAGCCCGTGACCCGTAAAGGCGGCGAGGCTGCGCGCCTGAACCGCATCCGCGATCCGATCCTTTGAGATCATACGCCGCTTCAGGCTCGGAATGGTGCAGATGACAAATCCTAATATCGCGCCGACTACCGGCCAGAAAAGATAGATCTGCACGGAGCCCCACGGA
The DNA here is from genome assembly GCA_016183145.1 of Deltaproteobacteria bacterium. Lineage (GTDB taxonomy): Bacteria > Desulfobacterota > Binatia > UBA9968 > UBA9968 > JACPFE01. Next base: position 1,908 of record JACPFE010000020.1, read on the forward strand.
TCATGCCAGAGTAATGCGGCCAGGGTGCCGAGAACCAACCCGACAACAAGACCGGAAAGTTCGACCTCAGCATAGCGCCCGCTCGTGCTCACGATCATCGGCACGATCTCGCCGGAGGTTTTTTTCTCCGCCGCGGTCACCGCCTGCTGGATACGCTCTTGTTCTTCCCCGGTGAAAAATTTCTCCACTCGCATAGTTACCAACTTCCCGAAGCGCCGCCACCACCAAAACCGCCGCCACCGCCGGAAAATCCACCGCCGCCAAATCCGCCCCCGCCGCCGAAGCCTCCTCCGCCGAAGCCACCGAGAAATCCGCCGTCCCGACGATAGCGTGAACCGCCGGTCCATTGATGACTCGACGATGCCACAGACATGCTGCTGCCGATCGCGCCGAGCAGCGCGCCAATAATCAGCGCAAGAATCAGAATTAGACCGAACCCCCCTGCACTGAACAACGTTGCGGCGAAACCCGCAGCGGCTCCACCAACAGCCCCACCGGTTAATTGTCGGCGTGTCATCCCGATGAACAAGGCAAGCATGGCGGTGATTATGAGGATATTCATTGCGGAAGAGAGCCGAGATGTTGCTTGCGGCCTAGGGACCTGGGTTCTTTGTGGAAGGGTTTCGCCTTTGGTCACTAGCAGGATCGCGTTGACTCCGGCTTCGATGCCTCCGGCGTAATCGTTCTCGCGTAACCGCGGCACGATGACTTCACGAATAATTCGGTTCGCAATGGCGTCCGGTAGCACGCCTTCAATTCGGTTCGCAATGGCGTCCGGTAGCACGCCTTCTAGGCCGTACCCGACTTCTATCCGCAGTTTGCGGTCTTTTTGCGCGATCAGAAGGATCGCACCGTTGTCGAAACCTTTCTGTCCGATTTTCCACGACTCAGCGACGCGGATGCTGAAGTCTTCGAGCGCGTCGCCTTCGAGGCTGGGGATCGTAAGGACGGCGATCTGGTGACCGGTTTCTTTCTCGAACGCGGCAAGGCGTTGTTCGAGAGCTTGCGCGCGGTCGGAAGGTAACAAACCTGCGAGGTCGTTCACTCGACCTCGAAGCGAAGGAACTTCGAGAGCATGGGCGAGCAAGAATAAACCGATAAAAGCCCAGAAGACGAGGACAATCGAAAAGACCTTGAGGAGGTGTGTTCTTATCTTTTCGCGGAAATCACTTCGGATTCCCTCTCCCACTGGGAGAGGGCAAGGGTGAGGGAGTTTGTTGGTAATTTGCAAACCCTCACCTCAGTCCTCTCCCAAAGGGAGAGGAGGTACATCCGTAGTTAGAGCGGTGGACATGGAGTCAGAAGTTTCTAAGTGTACCTGCTAGAACTTCACCTGCGGCGGCTTCGCCACGGCTTCCTCGGCGCTGAACGTTTGGCGAACTTCCAAACCCAGTAAATATTTGGCGGTCAAGTTGGTCGGAAAAAAGCGCACGCCCTTGTTATACTCCGCCACGCGTTCGATATAGCGCTTGCGCGCCACCGCGATGCGGTTCTCCGTGCCTTCCAGTTGGGCTTGCAGGTCGCGGAAGTTCTGATTGGCTTTCAATTCGGGATACTTTTCAACGACGACCAGCAATCGTGAAAGGGCGCTCGAAAGCTGGCTCTGAGCTTGTTCGAACTTCTTGAACATCTCGGGATTGTTGAGCGCATTGGCGTCGAGCTTTATCGATGTCGCCGCGCTGCGGGCTTCGATGACTCTCTGGAGGGTCTCCTGCTCGAAATTGGCAGCCCCTTTGACCGTGGCGACGAGATTCGGCACCACGTCCGCGCGTCGCTGGTATTGGTTCTGAACTTCCGCCCAGGCGCCTTTAACCTCTTCATCCAGTCCCTGGAGGTCATTGTAGCCGCAGCCGGAAAAACTCAAGAGCGTAGCGACAGCAACGAATAAAAGACTCAGCGGTTTTAGCATATGCGCTCCCTGTCCGAATGAATTCTTGAGACCAAATGTAAGACCGACCGGTTCAGTTCGCAAGGGGCCGTGTCTTTATCCGCCTACGCAGAAGACCCCGAGGGTGAGCCCGGGGATGAATGCGTCGGACGGACCCTCCGTAGCTCGAAGAGCGAAGGAGGGTGAGTGCTTCGGCGGATTCCGCCGAAGAAATTAATGATACCACGGGCGTAAGCCCGTGGAGCTTCATTGACTTTGGTCGAATTTTCCTTTAGAAATCACACTTCAGGCACACCCTATGAAGTATGCAGTCATTAGATCCGGCGGTAAGCAATACCGGGTCGCCGAAGGCGACGTCGTTAGAATTGAAAAGCTGACCGGCGAGGTGGGCGAAACGGTGACCTTGGCGGATGTTCTTTTTGTCGGCGGCAACGGCGAGGTCAAGATCGGCGCGCCGCTGGTGGCCAATGCCAAAGTTACCGGCGAGATTGTCGACCAGCTTCGCGCTAAAAAAATCAGGGTTTTCAAAAAGAAAAGGCGGAAAAGCTATAGCCGGCAGCAAGGCCACCGGCAGTACCTGACCGCGTTGAAGATTACTGCGATCGAAGCGTAAGAGGGAGTAGAGCAATGGCACATAAGAAAGCGGGCGGCAGCTCCCGCAATGGACGTGACAGCCAGGGGCAAAGGCGCGGCGTCAAGGTTTTCGGCGGGGAGCCGGTGCGGGCGGGAAATATTTTGGTGCGCCAGCTCGGCACCCGGATTCACCCGGGAAAGAACGTCGGCATGGGCCGGGACTACACGTTGTTCTCGTTGATCGACGGCGTAGTTAAATACCACCGGCTGGATAGAGAAAGAAAGCGGGTCAGTGTTATGCCGGCATAAACCGCCGCCGGCCGTAGCAGCAAAGAAAGCCCCTTTCGGGGCTTTTTTTTTGCCCGTGAAAAGACAATGATAGTGCTTGAGCGAACGGATGAAGTTCATCGATGAAGTAAAAATTCACGTTTTCGCCGGTGACGGCGGGCGCGGCTGCGTCAGTTTTCGCCGGGAGAAGTTCGTGCCGCGGGGCGGACCCGATGGCGGCAACGGCGGGCAGGGGGGCGATGTCCTCGCCGTGGCCGATCCGCAACTGACGACACTGCTCGATTTGCGCTATCAGAAACAATAAAAGGCGAGGCGCGGCCAACATGGTATGGGGAGCGACTGCGATGGGCGGCGCGGTGATGACCGCGAAATCAAAGTGCCCGTGGGCACGATTATCCGCGACGCCGCGACCGGTGAGTTGATCGGCGATTTGCAAACGGCGGGTGAACGGGTCGTCGTCGCGGCGGGTGGCCGGGGCGGGAAAGGCAATGCCCATTTCGTTTCATCGACCCATAGGGGGCCTCGGTTTGCCCAGCCGGGCGAGGCGGGCCAAGAGCGCGAGCTCGAAATTGAGCTGCGTTTGCTCGCCGACGTCGGTATCATCGGCCTGCCCAACGCGGGCAAATCGACGCTGATCTCGGTAATCTCGGCGGTGCGGCCGAAGATCGCCGAGTATCCGTTCACGACGCTGGTGCCCAACCTCGGCGTGGTCGGCTACGACGACGGCAAGAGTTTTGTCGTGGCGGATATTCCCGGACTGATCGAGGGCGCTCATGAGGGTCAGGGCTTGGGCCACAAGTTTTTGCGCCATGTGACCCGGACGAGCTTATTGATTCATCTGATCGACGCGTCGAAGATCGACGAAAATGATCCGCTGGCGGAGTGGAAAGCCGTCAATCGTGAGCTTGAACTGTTCGATGCCGATCTCGGCAGAAAACCGCAGGTCGTCGTCGCCAACAAGATCGACCTGCCGGAAGGAAGGAGCAAGGCTGAGCTTCTGGCGAAAAGACTACCCAAAGGCGATCGGCCGCTCAAATTCATTTCCGCGGCGACCACAGAGGGGGTGCGCGCGCTGGTGCAATACGTCGGCATGAAGCTGGAAGAGATCAAGCAGCGGAGTGAAGTGACTCGTGACGCAGCTGGAATATAAAAAGCCAATCTTGCGCCGGGCGCGCCGCGTCGTTGTCAAGATCGGCAGCCAGATTCTTTCATCCAGCGAGGGGATCGAGGAGGGGCGATTCAAGGGGTTGGTGCGCGATCTCGCCGCGCTGCATGAACGCAAAAAGGACATCGTCGTGGTCAGTTCCGGCGCGGTGGCCGCGGGCATGACCAAACTCGGCGTCAAACAGCGGCCCAAAACGATTCCGCAAAAACAGGCGCTGGCCGCCGTGGGGCAGATCAAGCTGATGGCGCTTTACGAGCGGCAGTTCGCGCGCTTCGATAAAAGTGTCGCGCAGGTGCTGCTCACACACGAGGACCTTGCCAATCGCCAGCGCTATATCAACGCCAAGCATACTTTTCAGATGCTGCTGGAGTCGTCGATCATTCCCATCGTCAACGAGAACGACACCGTCGCCGTAGAAGAGATGAAATTCGGCGACAACGATCATCTCTCGGCTCTGGTTGCCACGCTGCTGGAAGCGGACTTGCTGGTGATTTTAAGTGATGTCCAAGGCGTCTACGACAAAGACCCGCGGGTGCACACCGGCGCTCGCCTCATTCCGCTAATCACCGAGGCCAAAGGGTTGCGGCAAGTGATCGGCGGTGACAGCCAAAGCACCTTCGGCACCGGCGGTATCGCGACTAAGCTCGATGCTGCGGAAACAGCCGCCGCCGGCGGTATTCCAACGATTATTGCCAGCGGTCTGCAGGCCGGCGTGCTTGAGCATGTTTTCGACGACAAAGAGCAGATCGGCACCTTGATCCTGCCCGAAGATAATCGTCTGGCGAGCCGCAAGCACTGGATCGCATTCAATCTGAAACCCATGGGGGAGATCGTGGTGGACCAGGGAGCGCGTGACGCCGTGGCGCTGAAGGGCAAGAGCCTTCTGCCATCCGGATTAAAGGATGTTCGCGGTTCTTTCGGCGTCGGCGAGTGCGTTCGCTGCTTGGATCAAGAGGGGCGCGAATTCGCCCGCGGATTGGTGAACTACAGCGCCCCGGAGTTGAATCAGATCAAGGGATTGCATACAAGCAAGATTGAAAAAGTATTGGGCTACAAGGCCTACGATGAGATCATCCACCGGGACGATCTGGTGCTGCTGTGAAAGGCAGTAGGCAGTAGGCAACAGGCAAGAGGGAGAAAAGGGTTTCTATTGGTAGAGCCTAATGCCTGTTGCCCAGAGGCTTACGATGTCACTCAAAGACGAAGCGATTCGATTAGGGAGGCAAGCCAAGGCGGCGGCGCGTAAACTGGCGCCGATCTCTTCGGCGGAAAAGAACCGCGCGCTCCATTTGATGGCGGACCGGCTCGAAGCGCGCAGCGAATTTCTGCTCGCTGAAAACAAGAAGGATTTGGACGCGGCGAAAGCGGCGGGATCGTCGAGCGCATTGCTCGACCGCATCGCGCTCGATCCCGGCCGCGTGCGGGCAATGGCTAAAGGCTTGCGCGATGTGGCGGCGCTGCCCGATCCGGTGCGCGAAATCACAAAGATGTGGCGCCGGCCCAACGGGCTTCAAGTCGGCAGAATGCGCATCCCGCTCGGCGTCATCGGTATCATTTACGAGGCGCGGCCCAACGTGACCGTGGACGCCGCCACGCTGTGCCTCAAGAGCGGCAACGCCGTCGTGCTCAAGGGCGGCTCCGACGCCCTCGCCACCAGCCGCGCGCTGGTCGCGGCGATGCGCCGGGGAGGCAGGGGTTCCCGTGGACGCCGTTCAGATCGTGGGGTCAAAAGAGCACGCCCTGGTCAACGAGCTGCTCCAACTCGAAGAGTTTATTGATTTGATCATTCCGCGCGGCGGCGAGGAACTGATCCGCGCCGTGGTGGCTAACTCGAAAATCCCGGTGATCAAGCACTACAAGGGCGTGTGCCATGTCTACGTCGACGCCGACGCTTCGCTTGAAATGGCCGAGCGCATCGCCTTGAATGCAAAGGTTCAGCGTCCATCGGTGTGCAACGCCATGGAAACGCTGCTTGTTCATGAAGCCGTCGCTAGTAAGTTTCTCCCGAGCGTGGTTGCGAAGCTGCGCGGCGCGGGCGTCGAGATCCGCGGCTGTGAGAAAACTTGCGCCCTGGTTCCCGACATCAAGCGGGCGACCGAGGAAGATTGGCGCACGGAATATCTCGATCTGATTCTCTCGGTCCGGGTCGTGAAGGACATGGACGAGGCGATCGATCATATCGAGCGCTACGGCTCGGAGCACACCGAAAGTATCGTGACGACGAATTACCAGAGGTCGAGAGAATTCATCGACCGGGTCAACTCTTCGGCGGTGATGGTCAACGCCTCGACGCGGTTCAACGACGGCGGCGAGCTCGGGCTTGGCGCGGAGATCGGCATCAGCACGAGCAAGATCCACGCTTTCGGCCCGATGGGACTGGAGGAGCTGACCACCACCAAATTCGTCGTCTTCGGCGATGGGCAGATCAGGGAATGATTGCGCTACTCTCAAGGCCGCGCCCATTCCCGATCAGTTTCGAGTTGCGAGTTGCGAGTTTCGAGGCTACGTCCCCCCACCTTAATCCTCCCCCGCAAGGGGGGAGGAGATCTGAAGTCGTCCCGCTTCGCGCATTGGCCACGCTACGTACGCGTCAGATTCCAACGTGCAGCCTTCGAAAGGACAGCGTTAGAACCGCATGAGAATCGGCCTCTTCGGCGGCACCTTCGATCCGATCCATTGGGGCCATCTGCGCAGCGCCGAGGAGGTGGGCGGGACTTTCGGCCTCGACCGGATATTTTTCATTCCGGCGGCGATCCCGCCGCACAAACGGGGTCAAACCGCCGCACCCGCCCGGGACCGGCTGCAGATGGTCCGGCTCGCCGTGGCCGGCAACCCGCGGTTCGGCGTGTCGACGGTCGAGATCTCGCGTCAAGGGGTTTCCTATTCCATCGATACGATCCGCGAATTCGCCGCGAAAAAGCGCCGCGGCGATGCGCTTTTCTTCATCATCGGCCTGGACGCCTTTCGCGAGATCGGCAGTTGGAAGAATTTCGCCGAGCTTTTTCCGCTTTGTAATTTCATCGTTACGTCACGGCCCGGAAGCAAAGAGCGCGATCCGCTACGCGGCACCGGCGTTGCCGTCAAGAAACTCTTTTGTTATGATTTCAAACAAAAGAATTACCGGCATCGGAGCGGCACTCGTATCTATTTTATCGAGCTAACAGACATCGCGATCTCAGCGTCGGAAGTGCGGGAACTGGTACGCAAGCGTAAATCGATCCGTTACCTGGTTCCGTCATCGGTAGAAAAATACATCAAAACGCGCGGGCTCTATCGGGGTCCCCGGGGGGAACGGTAGCCATCTTGGCGGACACGAGCTCCTGGGATAAGGCTCTGCTGCTAACGCGCCTCGCTTTAGAGAGAAAGGCGTGCGATCTCGTGGTGATGGATGTCCGCGAGCTCACCTCCATCGCCGATTACTTTGTGATCTGCTCGGGACGGTCGGACCGACAGGTGCAAAGCATCGCGCAAGGGTTGGAGGAGAATTCCGCCGAGCACGGCATCAAACCGTTCGCCGTCGAAGGGGCGAGCCGCGGCCACTGGGTGTTGATGGATTTCTCAGATGTCATCGTGCACATCTTTTACGAGCCGGTGCGCAAGTTCTACGATCTAGATGGGCTGTGGGGCCATGCGCCGAGAGCCGAGTTGCCCGAGCCATACTCAAAGCTGGTCGACCAGTTTCAAATAGCCGGTGAGTCATTAACCTAGGCCTCCGGACTTGTCCATGTCCGCTTGCGCCGAGCGCGCGCGTCACCGCCGATGATAGGGCGGAATAACAACGGAAAGGAAGTCGCCTTGAGCACGACGCAGCCCGTCATCCTTGTAATCCTGGATGGATTCGGCATCAATCCGAGAAAAGAAGGCAACGCCATCGCTCATGCGTCGATGCGAAATTTCGCGGCGCTGCTGCGGAATTATCCGAATGCCTTCCCTACCAAAAGTAAACACGAAAGGCCAGATTGCAGGCTGTTCGATGTCGACAGCGAGATTCAAGATCCACTGAGACCTCTCGAAAAGTGCCTCTCGTTTCTCGGTTAGTAAGCGCCTCAATTGTTCGGCACGGCACCATAGTTTACCACGCTGCAGA
>JACPFE010000145.1 GCA_016183145.1 Deltaproteobacteria bacterium
CGGCGAAGCCGTGGCGATCACCGCGGTGGCTAACGTGCCGATGCGCAACACGCGCGCGGGGGAGCTTTCTTTGTGGAAAGGCGCCGCGACCGCATTCGCGACCCGCAACGGCGTCTTCGTGGCGCTGCTCGCCAGCCAAGGCATGACCGGACCGGATCGTCCGTTCGAAGGCAAACATGGCTTGTGGGACCTCATCACCGGACCGTTCGAATTCGAGCCGCTGCCGACAGCCAGCGGGCCCTATCGTTCGCCGCACGTGCAGCTCAAAGCCTGGCCCGTGGAATATAACGCTCAGCTCCCGGTGTGGGCGGCTTTGGAGCTGCGCTCCAAAGTCGATTGGCGTGCGCTGACCGATATCGACATCGGCACGTACACATTCGCCTTTACTGAAATCGGCGGCGAGCCGGAAAAGTGGGACCCGCAAACCCGCGAGACGGCGGACCACAGTATGCCTTACATCTTTGCCAGGGTTTTGCTGGATGGAGCCATATCGGTCGCGGCTTTCGACGAGTCGGCCTACCGCGACCCTGCGATCCGCCCGTTAATGAATCGGATTCACATCCGCCTCGACGACGAAGTGAACGCCATGTATCCAAACGTCGTTGCCATGAAGGTGAAGGCGACGACCAAGGACGGCCGCGTGATCGAACTTTTTCCCCGCGATCCGTTGGGCCACACCCATAATCCGATGAAGGACCAAGATGTCCGTGACAAGTTTACACGCACCGTGGAACCTGTTTATGGAAGGGAAAAGACCTCGACGGTGTTGGAACGGTGGTGGCGGACAAAAGAGCTGTCCGCTGCCGAGATGACCGGCGCGCTGTCTCTGCTCGACATCAAAACGTGAGAGAAAGGCCCGTTAGGATTTTCCCCCCGGCGGCTCACACTTGATGCCCGCGCCTTCATCTTGGACGACAAAGGTCGAACAACGGTAGGTTTGCCCCTCCGGCGTCTGGACCGCGGCGCCGTCGCCCACTTCCCTGACCGTGTAGAGGCCGACTTTGGTCACGGGAGCCCCGCCGCTCGGATTGCTCGGCGATGAAAAACCGTCGATCGCCATAGTCAAAAGGCCGATGGTCGCGATCGCTTCGGCCCGTCGCTTCGGTTCCTCTCCCGTTACGGGAATCGCGGCGATCTGTCGCTTTACCGCCGCCTTCAGACCGCCCATCTCCTCGTTCATCTTGGAGAACTCTCCCTGCATCTCTTTGACTCGCTCTGCCGGCATCGGGGAATCGCGCACCGCGATCATGAATTCCCTTTTCCTTTGATCGAGCTCCACCAGCCGGTTGAACTCCGCGGACCTCCCCAGCGCCGCGGCGAAGGTCAACTTCAGAAAATCCCCCATCCGCTGCCGCTCCGGCCAACGCTCGGAGCGTAGCCCGAACAGTTCCATTTCTTCCTGGTAGTGGTTGATCCCAGCCAACAGCGTCATCCCCGGACTCACCGACCCCGTCGCGCAGCCGCACAGCAGGACCAATCCCAACAACATTGCGTTCTTCGTAGTCATACAGCCAAGGATAACATGTTCCCGCAATCCGCAGAAGATTTTTTTGACCGGCGTTGAACGCTCTTTCGACGCTGTCCAAGACGGTCGCCTCTTGGCATCTTCTCCCACCCGGGGTATGTATGTGCTGTCTCGCTCCCGGGGATCCAGGAGCACAGCGTTGATCGACCACGTGAGCAATCTAACCTCAAGGTAGGGATCTAGATAACCGGAGGCATCCATGGCCCGCGTGACGGGAAGTCATTTGATCTGCAAGGCGCTCAAGCTTGAAGGCGTTAAGAATATTTTTGCCCTTGCCGGCGATCATATCCTGCCGGTGCTGGACGTGATGGCGGATCAGGGTTTCCGCATTATCGACACGCGCCACGAGCAGGCCGCGGTCCACATGGCGGACGCCTGGAGCCGCATCACCGAGCAGCCGGGCGTGTGCATGTACACGACGCCGGGCTTCGCCAACGCGATCCCCGGCCTCACCAACGCCTCCCACACCGAAGCGCCGGTGATCTCCATCGCCGGTTGCGCCGACACCCACGACTTGGGCCGCGGCGCCCAGCAGGAAATCGAACAGGTCGCCATGGCCGGCCCGATGACCAAAGGCTCTTTCATGGTTCACGACGCGCGCAGAATTCCGGAATTCATCGCCCGCGCGATGCGCCTGGCGTTCAGCGGGCGGCGCGGTCCGGTGCACTTAACGATTCCCATCGACGTCCAGGAGCAAAGCGTCGACGAGCAACAAGTGGTGATTCACGAACCGAAAGAATATCGCCCCGGACAATCGCAGCTGGCCGACCCTGAGGGGGTGCGGCAAGCCATTGCTCTCTTGCGCCAAGCGGAGAAGCCTCTGGCGGTCGCCGGTAGCGCCGCCGGCTACACACTTTCAGGTGACGCGCTGCGGCGGTTCATCGAAACGACTCGCCTGCCGGTGGTCACCGAAGAGCAGGCCCGCGGGCTGATTTCCGACGATCATCCCTACGCCTTCGGATTCTTCGAGCGCGGCTTGAACCGCGCGGCGGGTAAGATACGCGACGCCGACGTCGTCCTACTGTTGGGCCGTAAACAGGACTTTGTCATCGGCTTTTGCCGGCCGCCCAACGTTAGAGCCGACGCTAAAATTATCCAGATCGATCCTTCGCCCTTGGAGATCGGCCGCAATCGCGGCGTCGCCGTGGGCATGGTCGGCGATGTCACCAGCGTGCTGGAGCAGATGACCAAGGAAGCGGCGAATTACGCTTGGAAGGATCTGCTGTGGCTAGATGAGCTACGCGCCGTGCGCGCCGCCCAAGCCGAATGGACGGAGAAGCTCGCGCGCCCCGCCACGCCGATGCACGCGCTCTTTGTGCACAAGACGGTAAAATCGATCTTGCGTCCCGATGACTGCATCGTGTTCGACGGCGGCGACTTCTGCCACTTCGGTCGCTCCTTGTTGCCGGCGC